>CAZRYK010000095.1:0-1040 GCA_964604315.1 uncultured Gammaproteobacteria bacterium | reverse complement strand
GTTGAGTGATCTTTTGGTTTGTTTGCTTTCTGGAGTTGATAGACATAAAAACACCAAGGAGAATTATTAAGACAACAATAATTAACAAAATTTTTTTAATTGACATAATAAATTTAATCAATTTATATATTTATTTCGCTGGCGTTGGAATTCTCATTCTACCAAATTGGGGATTGAGCTGAATATTCTGGGCGGTGACGCTTCCGTCAGAATTCTCACTGCCAAATATGGCTACCTGAACGCCAGCTTTGAGATCGGCTTTTATCGCTTTCTCGGCTTTGTTTATCTCTGTTTTATCTGAGAGAAGTATAATTTTGCTACTGCCATCCTGCAGTTTAACCGTGATAGATTTGTCATCGACGCTTATGATCTCTCCTGCTACCGGTCTAAATCCTGTCCGATTTACACCGCCTTGCAACTGTCCGCCAAACCTTCCTGCCATTTCGCCAAATTGCCCTCTTAAGGCTGAACGTCTATTTTCTTGATATTTCATTCCGGCAAAGAATGAGCCTGCAGCAACTGTTAACAAAACGAGAATAGAGATGAAAAGATTTTGACCCTTCATAATATTTGGAAATGTAATTAATAACAACGCTTACAAACTGTCATTCTGAACGTAGTGAAGAATCTTTCGCGAATGCGAGTCGCAAACAAGTTGCGAGATCCTTCGCTAATGCTCAGGATAACAAAACGTAACTACTCGTACCTTAGCGCCTCAATCGGTTGTAAATTTGCAGCCTTTTGCGCCGGGTACCAACCAAAAAGTATTCCAATTCCAGCTGAAACCACAAAGGCAAGAACAATCGAACCTGCCGATAAGATAAAAGGAGAACTTGTCAAAGTAGAAATTATATAAGAGGCAAAAATTCCCAAAATAACTCCAACCGTTCCCCCACTAAAAGTTAAAATAATCGATTCGGTCAAAAACTGAGTTGTGATTACTTTTTTCTTTGCTCCCAAAGCTTTTCGCAGACCTATCTCTCTTGTCCTTTCTGTGACCGTAACCAGCATGATGTTCATAATGCCTATCCCGCCAACCA
>CAZRYK010000094.1:0-1101 GCA_964604315.1 uncultured Gammaproteobacteria bacterium | reverse complement strand
GGTATTAGGGCAATAATATGGTTGATCTTTTTCCGTTGCAAACAAGTGATTTCTTGAATCGAATATAGCTGGTTGTCCAACGAAGCAATGATTCCGGCGTGCTCAGTCCATGCGTCCTGCTGAGTAGTGCGCGAAGTAGCCGGATCATGGTTTCAACGGTATTGGTTGTGGTGGGAAGATGAAATTCAGGATACCGAAGATAGGTCCGAAAGTCATCAGCAGTCCGAAGGAATTCATTGACTTGCATGCGCACATACCGTGGACAATCAGCGTGTCTCGCAATCATCAGAATTTCTTTCTGAAATTCCTGCAATGTTTGCACATCAGTGGTTTCGATCATGGCTCGAACATACCCAAGCAATGCCTCCCGCACCCACTTGCTGCTGCCTCGTTGCGTGTATTGTCCTTTTCGCCGCACCAACCAGGCGATGAGATGAAAGTGGCAACGCTGAAACTTCCATCCGTGTTCATTCGCAATTCGCTTTAAACCCCGCAAACCATCGGAAACCATTGCGCAGATCCGTTTCCGAACGTCGCTGGGAATAGTCGCTATCGCTTGCTCCCAATCGTCCAGACATTCACCCCCGGGCAGCAGGACTGGATTGAGAAAGTATGCGGCCGTACCCTGGATACTGCGCAGTGCCATCAGATACAGGGTGAAGCGGCCCTCCTTTCGGAAGTATACCCACAGTGCGTCAATGAGCAGAATTAATGGTCCAGCCGGCAGCTCATCATGAGCGTGATTGCACGCAAACGACTGCTGCATGGCACGGATACGCTTGCCAACGACTGATCGGTCACGGTTTTGGCGTTGGGCGGCGGCCCGTATGGACACTGAACCACCCAGAATCTTCCACAGCAGTGATCGATTGGGACGAACGCGTTTCCTGCCCCGTTTTTTCTGTCTCACCCTCCATGTTTTCCTGCATCGAACGCACTGTCTGCGACGCTTGCCGTATCGACGCACGGAAGCATGACAGCAGGGAGATTTCGCATGTTGGTTCATCATACATGCGAATTCTCCTCAAAAACATCAGAGTTGTCGCGTCATGAAGTCATGGTTTTCAAAGGTCATCAACCAAATTTTTGCCCCATTACCGA
>CAZRYK010000093.1:0-1153 GCA_964604315.1 uncultured Gammaproteobacteria bacterium | reverse complement strand
GTTACCGTTAAATTTCTGGCGCTTTTACATCCAAGATTTCAGGCCACACGGCCTTTTTTTGATGCTTATTTCCAGAGAGCATTTTCCGTTTAAGTGTTTAAATTTAGGTCCACAATCCGTGAAGGGTTTCGTTCGTCTTCGAATAAGCATGCCGTTCAACCACAGCTTGGCATGTTCTTGTGTTTTGAAACCTTTGAGGGATTTGAGCCTGGCGTTGAAGTGCGAGTTAAACAGTTCAATGAGGTTTGTGTTGTTCGGACAGTTCGGAATAGTTTTGTATGTAAACAATTCTTTGCGTCGTTGGTGAATGTTCATGACAATGGTTTGACGAAGGAGATTGTTCTCACATCGTTTTGTGAGTATGCGATGAAGCGCATCATTGAGTTTTTCATCATCTTCGTATGCATCAAACACATACTTCTTAAGCGAGTTGAAAAAATGTTGATGGGTGGGATCGGTTCGCACATGTAAGGCGTTTCGAATATTTTCAAGATAATGATTCTGGCATAGTTGAAGTGGTACGTTTCCATACACCTGCTTTAAGGCTAACGGTAGCGTTGAACGGTCATCGGCCACGACGACTTGCAATGGATAATTCAACGATTTGAGCGTTTGAAAAAACTTCAGAAATGACGCTTCGTCTTCTGCGACAACAAGCATACCAAAAATAATGTCATGGGTTTCATAGTCGATGGCATAGATAAAGGGAATCTTTTGGTTGTATCCCCTGACCTTAATGTACTTTCCGTCGATGATTAAAATACCTGACGTATAGCAACAGCATTGTCTGGTGATCGCAAGACAATCTGGTAATAGTGTTAATTCTGCGAAAACACGATTGTACGCTTGAACACCGGTGATGTTGTGCTCATCACCGAGCTTACGAAACGGGATGCCATCAATGTGCGGAATCCAAAGCGGATCTTCTTTTTTCCGATGATCAACATTAAACCAGTGTTGGCACGCGTTGCATCGAAAACGGTTACGGCCATTGCGTGTGCCTTTTTTAATAGTCGTAGGGCTACCGCATTGTGGACAATGTGGGCAGTGTTTTTTTTGGCATTTTTGTGGAGTTTAACCGGTTAAAGATCGCTATTTTAGCACAACTAACACAAAAAAACGCCTTTTCAGGCGCCAGAAATTTAACGGTATC
>CAZRYK010000092.1:0-1154 GCA_964604315.1 uncultured Gammaproteobacteria bacterium | reverse complement strand
GTTACCGTTACCTTTTGGGTGCTTTTACACCATAGATTTCAGGCCACTCGGCCTGTTTTTTGATGCTCATTTCCAGAGAACATTTGCCGTTAAGGTGCTTGAATTTGAATCCACAGTCAGTGAACGGTTTTGTCCGTCTCCGAATGAGCATACCGTTCAACCACAGCTCAGCATGTTCTTGTGTTTTGAATCCTTTGAGGGATTTAAGTCGTGCGTTGAAATGGGAATTAAAGAGTTCAATGAGGTTGGTATTGTTCGGACAATTGGGAATGGTTTTGAATGCAAACAATTCTTTTCGTCGTTTATGAATATTCATGACAATGGTTTGACGAAGGATATTATTCTCACATCGCTTCGTAAGGATGTGGTGAAGGGCATCATTGAGTTTTTCATCATTGTCGTATTCGTCAAACACATGCTTTTTGAGCGAGTGGAAAAAATGTCGATGCGTGGGATCCGTACGCATATGTAAGGCGTTTCGAATATTTTCAAGATAATGATTCTGGCATAATTGAAGTGGCACGTTTCCATACACCTGCTTTAAGGCTAATGTTAGCGTTGAACGGTCATCGGCCACAACAATCTGTAATGGGTAGTTTAACGCTTTGAGCGTTTGAAAAAACTTCAGGAATGACGCTTCGTCTTCGGCAACAACAAGCATGCCAAACAAGACGTCATGGGTTTCATAGTCAATGGCATAAATGAAGGGAGTCTTTTGGTTGTATCCTCGAACCGTGATGTACTTGCCGTCGATGATTAAAATCCCGGAAGAATATTCACAACACTGCCGAGTGATGTCGACATTCTTTGGTAATAATGCCAATTCTCGCACAACGCGAAGAAACGTTTGTTTTCCAGAGAGTCCGTATTCGTCACCGAGTTTACGAAAAGGAATTCCATCGATATGCGGAATCCAAAGCACGGTATCTTTCCGACCGTGGTCAACAGAAAAAGAGCCATTACAGCTCTTGCAGAAATATCTTTTTAATCCTCTTCGACTGCCTCGTTTGATCGTCTCCTTCCCGTCACATGTTGGGCAGTGTGGGTTCTGTTTTTTTTGTCATGATCGACCAATTAACTAGTTAAATCGTCGAATCATAGCAAACCCTAGCAAAGAAAACAAGGTTTCACGCACCCAAAAGGTAACGGTATCG
>CAZRYK010000091.1:0-1154 GCA_964604315.1 uncultured Gammaproteobacteria bacterium | reverse complement strand
GTTACCGTTAAATTTCTGGCGCTTTTACGCCATAGATTTCAGGCCACTCGGCCTGTTTTTTGATGCTCATTTCGAGCGAGCATTTGCCGTTTAAGTGTTTGAACTTCGGCCCACAATCTGTGAAGGGTTTCGTTCGTCTTCGAATAAGCATGCCATTCAGCCACAGCTTGGCATGTTCTTGTGTTTTGAACCCTTTGAGGGATTTGAGTCTGGCATTAAAGTGCGAATTAAAGAGTTCAATGAGATTGGTATTATTCGGACAGTTGGGGATGGTTTTGTATGCAAAGAGTTCTTTTCGTCGTCGGTAGATGTCCATGACAATCGCTTGACGGATGGGAATACTTTCAGAACGTTTGATCAACACATCATGGAGTGCGTCATTCAATCCCTCGTCATTTTCGTAAGCATCAAACACATGCTTTTTGAACGAGTTAAAAAAATGCCGATGCGTTTCATCGGTTCGCACATGTAAGACGTTTCGAATATTTTCAAGATAATGGTTTTGGCATAATTGAAGTGGCACATCGGGGTAGGCTTGTTTTAATGCTAACGACAGAGAAGTTCTGTCATCGGCGACAACAACTTTCAGCGGGTAGTTCAAGGATTGGAGCGTTTGAAAAAAAAGCCGAAACGAGGGCTTATCTTCAGCAACAACAAGCATGCCAAACAAGATGTCGTGCGTCTCGTAGTCGATGGCGTAGATAAAGGGAATCTTTTGAACGTACCCTCGCACCTTAATGTACTTGCCGTCGATTACGAGAATGCCGGAAGTATATTCGCAATAATCTTTCGTGATTGCAAGACAATCTGGTAATAGTGTTAACTCTGCGACAACACGATTGTATGCTTGAACACCGGTGATGTTGTGTTCATCGCCGAGCTTACGAAACGGGATGCCGTCAATGTGGGGAATCCAAAGTGGGTCTTCTTTTTTGCGATGGTCAACCCTAAACCAGTGTTGGCAGACGTTGCATCGAAAACGATTACAGCCATTGCGTGTGCCCTTTTTGATGGTCGTAAAGCTACCGCATTGTGGACAATGTGGGCAGTGTTTTTTTTAGCATTTTTAGGCAGTTTAACTGGTTAAGGGTCGTTATTTTAGCACACCTAACACAAAAAAACGCCTTTTCAGGCGCCAGAAATTTAACGGTATC
>CAZRYK010000090.1:0-1215 GCA_964604315.1 uncultured Gammaproteobacteria bacterium | reverse complement strand
TGCCCGCATACAAAATTCCTTGTTCCGCATCCAGTTCAAGCGAATAGACGCCTTCGTGTTTGAGGCCGATATTGAATGCTTCCCATGTTGCTCCACCGTCCCTGCTCACATACACTCCGTGATCTCCTATAAGACCGCGATCAAGAAACAGTCTGAAATAATCAACCGTTGCGGCGTACACAAAGTTGCTGTTTCGCGGATCAACGACTATATCGCCGACTCCGTAGCTTTCGGGAAGTTCGGGGATGCGAAGTTTATTCCATGAATCGCCCCCGTCAACGCTTTTATACAAACCGTCGTTGTCTGTTCCAAGGTACAAGACGCTGCTCTCATTCGGATCAATCGCAAACGTATTCGTTTCTACCGTCTCTAAACCCGCGTTGATTTTTTTCCATGTGCCACCATAGTCTGCGCTCTTAAAGATCCCATAGCCGCTGCCGGTTTTCTCTTGAAAGTTTGTGGCCCCTTGTGTTGTCGCATACACGATCGCGGGATTTTTTTTATCAACGACAATCTTGCTCACATGAACGTCAGTTGCAAAACCAACATTCGATTCGCTCCATGTTTTACCTCCGTCCGCGCTGATAATAATGCCCGCGCCTTTTGGCGTGTATTGGTCGCCGCCCCCACCAATATAGATACGTTGAGGGTTTGTTGGATCAAATGCAATGCCATGAAAATGCGAGATATCTTGCCAGAATTCGGATTCGCCAAAAAATTCTTTGCCTATGCGATTCCATGTTTGCGCGCCGTCATCGCTTGCGTAAATTCCGCCGTTGGTTGTGACAAAAAGTTTTTTTTCATCTGTTGGGTGCGCGGCAATAAGCATGATGTACGGATTTTTGAGATTGTACGAAGCAAACGTCCAACTCTGACCACGATCGGTGCTTTTGAGCATGCCGAGCGAATAGGTTCCGGCATACAACGTTCCGTCTGCCGCTTTGACAATATCTACGACCTCACTGCCAATGAACCCTTTGTTGCGTTCCTGCCAGTGCTCGCCGGCATCGTCGCTGTGCCACAGTCCCTGCCGCCCGGCGAGAAAAAGTTCATTGCTGTCCTTGCCCACAGCTAATCGTTCAATGCCGACGTTCGGAATAAACGGCTCGTCATGCGTCCAGAAAAAATCTTCCCATGTTTTGCCCCCGTCTTTTGTTTGCAAAATTTTTCTTGAAAAAATCGCGTACGCAATGTCGGGATTGTGGTCATCAATAA
>CAZRYK010000089.1:0-1307 GCA_964604315.1 uncultured Gammaproteobacteria bacterium | reverse complement strand
CCTGACTACAAGTATTTCATTGCAGCCGTGATTGGCATTGCTCTCACTGTTGTCATTGGCTATGTTACTGAATACTATACTGCCACTAACAGGAAGCCTGTGCAGTTCATTGCAAACTCTGCAAAGACAGGCCCTGCTACCGTGATCATAATGGGCGTTGCCAAGGGCATGGAAAGCACTGTCATCCCGGTCATTGCAATCGCGGCTGGCGCCTTCCTCGCTTTTACTTTTGGCGGCGGATTTTACGGCGTTGCACTCGCTGCAACTTCAATGCTTGCAATGACTGCAATTATTGTTGCAGTTGATGCTTATGGCCCCATAACGGATAATGCAGGCGGGATTGCTGAGATGAGCAAAATGCCTGATTCGGTAAGGAAGATTACAGACCCGTTGGACGCTGTTGGCAACACTACTAAGGCAGTTACAAAAGGCTTTGCCATTGGATCTGCAGGCCTTGCCGCCTTGTCCTTGTTTGCAGCCTACCGTGACCTTCTTCCTTCGGGTGAAGTTTTGAGCATTTATGACCCTAAGGTTGTGGTTGGCTTGTTTTTGGGTGGCATGCTGCCATTTCTCTTTTCGTCTTTGACAATGAGGGCTGTTGGAAATGCAGCTTTGATGATGGTTGAGGAGGTAAGGAGGCAGTTCAGGGAAATCCCTGGTTTGATGAAGGGCAAGGCAAAGCCTGATTATGCCCGCTGTGTTGATATCAGCACAAAAGCTGCAATAAAGCAGCTGATGCTTCCTGGCATTATTGCTGTTGCTGCTCCTTTGGCTGTTGGATTCCTTTTGGGGCCTAATGCCCTGGGCGGCCTTTTGGCTGGCTCAATTGTTTCTGGGCTGCTTTTGGCGATTGCAATGACCACTTCTGGCGCTGCCTGGGACAATGCGAAGAAGTACATTGAGTCAGGGCAGCTTGGAGGTAAGGGTTCTGAAGCCCACAAGGCTGCAGTTGTTGGGGATACCGTTGGAGACCCCTTCAAGGACACGTCAGGCCCCGCACTAAACCCTCTGATAAAGGTGCTTAACACGATTGCGCTCCTGTCAGCAACGCTGATAGTTGCGCACCATGTGTTTTAAGACCGCTAAGAAGAAGTGCGCCGGGAGCGGGATACTCACTTGATTAGGACACTTTTGGTCATAAAACCTCCGCTTCCGCCAAGTCCTTGAAGGCAATGTCTTTTGTTAATATTTTAAGGCCGTAAATTTGCGCTGTTGCAACTATTATTGAATCCATCATGCCCCATTTTATGCCGGCTTTTTTCCTTTCCCTGTTGAGTTCGCCTGCCATTCTGCTTATGCTTTCATCC
>CAZRYK010000088.1:0-1360 GCA_964604315.1 uncultured Gammaproteobacteria bacterium | reverse complement strand
GAGTGCGATGAGTATGGGGCTGAAGAGGCTGTGCAATGTGCGCTTAAGAAAATTGAAAGGAGCATATATAATAAAACAAGAGTTGTTGATTTAGAAAAGAGCGTTGTTAGGGTAAACTAATAAGTCAATAACCACCACGGGCTTCGCTTTTACAAAATCTATATACTAGGAGTATAAAATGCTAAGAAACTAATGAGCTGAGTCGTGTTTGTGCTGCTAAAAAATAATTCTATGCTGTTTTATAGACTAAACCAACTACCAGTCCCCAGACAAGATGTCCAAGGAGTGCGCCCATACCGAATAAAATTGAGCCTCCGAAGAGCGGAAGGCCCATCATTGGCAGAAGCGCTACCATCATTACAAGCCATGGTGCTACTGAAAATAACAGTGCTTTTGAAAGCGTGGGTTTTTCTTTTGCAATAAACGCGTATATTAGTGCAAGAATTATTCCGAGCATAAAATGCATTACCCATCCGACTGCTGCTGGCAGGCCCATGAAACCTGCAAGCATTCCCCCAATATCCATCTTTGGCATTCCCATTAATGGCGCCATGAATATTAGAAGAGTCATTGCTGCTGTTCCCAGAAATCCTGCTAGTATGGCTTTTGCGTAATTTACCATTATTAAAGATTGTAAATGATTTATTTAAAGCTATTCTTTAATACATAAGCACTTAAAGATGGTTTTTATATACTTAATTTTGGTTTTTGTTTTTTATGGCGGAAGAAGCTAGAAAGTATGATGTTGTAATTGTGGGTGGGGGAGTTAGTGGCACTGCACTTTTTTATACTTTGAGCAGGTTTACAAAAATTAAGAGGGTTGCGTTGATTGAAAAATATAGTAAGCTTGCGCAGGTGAATTCTAATTATAGCAGCAACAGCCAGACTCTGCATTTTGGAGATATAGAAACGAATTATACTTTGGAGAAGGCTACAAAGGTAAAGGCGGCTGCGGAGATGGTGAGAAGGTATGTTGAGTCTGAAAAGAAACGGGGTGTGAAGAAAAAGTTGTTTTCTTTGTATCATAAGATGGTTTTGGCTGTTGGGGATGAACAAGTGGCTGAGCTTGAGAGGAGATATGAAGAGTTTAAGGAATTATTTCCTGAAGCAAAATTGCTTAATAGAGAGGAAATAGCAAAGGCTGAGCCAAAGGTCATAGAAGGAAGGAATCCTAATCAAAAGTTGCTTGCATTATTTAGCCCTAATGGGTATACTATGGACTATCGGGCTTTGTCTGAATCGTTTACAGAGAACGCTTTAGAAAATTCTAAGAAGAAGAAAACGGGGTTTGGGCTTTTTTTGAATACAAAATTGTTAAAGATTGAGCGGGCTGATAATGGTTTTAAAATTTATACAAATA
>CAZRYK010000087.1:0-1363 GCA_964604315.1 uncultured Gammaproteobacteria bacterium | reverse complement strand
CGAATTAACCGATGTAAAATGTAACCCGTGGGGTATTCGTTCATTGAAATAAAAGGTAACTTGAGGTGTTCGTTCATTTTTCACCTTATGCTTACCCTTATGCCCTTTATGAGTCTCCATGCCCGACAGGAATATCTGCAAAAAGTAAAGAGACGGTATCTGAAAGCGTCCACAAAGGAAAAAAGCTCCATGCTGGACGAGTATTGTGCCAATACGCAACTGAATCGTAAATATGTGATCCGATGTTTAAGCCCACGCATGTCTCTCGAAAGAAAGATCACAAAAACACGAAAAGCGCGATCGTGCGCATATACCAACCGTGAAACCTACTATGTAAAAAAGATCTGGGAGATTCTCGACTATCCTTGTGGTCAGCGCATGCAACCCTTACTTCAGGAAATGATCGCTGTACTCGAACGCGCCCAAGAACTCACCGTGCCTTCCGACGTGAAGAAGAAACTGCACAAGATCTCCGCCTCGACCATCGATGTGAAACTCAAACCCTTCAAGGCGTCCATCCGGCGTCGGTTTAATGGCACGACCAAACCCGGGTCGCTCCTCAAAAAACAGATCCCTATTCGCACGAGCAGTTGGGAAGAAACTCGACCAGGTTATTGCGAACTCGACACGGTCGCCCATTGTGGGGATTCGGCCAAAGGCGAGTTCGTGAACAGCCTTGATCTTACGGATCTTTTGACCGGTTGGACCGAAGGCGTAGCGGTGATGGGCAAAGCAGAGAAACGGATTAAAGAGGGCTTAGATGAAGCAAAACATCGCTTGCCCTTTCCTCTTTGCGGGATCGATCCGGACAATGGAAGTGAGTTTATGAACTGGCAATTGTTCCATTACTGTGAACGTGAATCCATCGCCTTTACCAGAGGACGACCCTACCATAAAAATGACAATGCCCACATTGAACAGAAGAACTGGACGCATGTGAGAAAAGTGTTTGGCTATACGCGCTATGAAACCGACGCAGAGATGGCTGTGATGAATGACGTGTACCGCCATGAACTTCGATTGTACAAAAACTTCTTTCAACCCACCATGAAACTTATTGAAAAAAGACGCATCGGTAAACACCACGAAAGAATAAAACGCATCTACGACATCCCCAAGACCCCGTACCAACGCGTTAGGGATTGCCCAGACGTCCCAGCGGAGAACAAGAAGAAGTTGCAACAGATCTATGCAACGCTGAACCCGGCAGAGCTCCGGAGAACGATCATTAAGAAGCTCGCAGATTTGCGTCGAATGACAGCGCAACGGAAACAAAAAAAGAAAAAACCCAACGGTCGATGGGTGACATTTATTAAATCACAGAACGATACGCCCGGGTGACATTATTAAATCGGTTGACACG
>CAZRYK010000086.1:0-1381 GCA_964604315.1 uncultured Gammaproteobacteria bacterium | reverse complement strand
TGTTAGCGGGAAGTTAAAATGTCCTACTTGAAGGGGAAATAGAAATGTCCTAGTGAGGGGTTATCGGGTGTCTCTGTCCGGCAGCCAGGACCCATGGCGTTTTTCGATCAACGTATTCAGCTCGTTTGGGAATCGGTTTAACGTTAAGAGATTTATTCCGGAGCCGGAAGTGGATTTTTCGGTCGATGTGTTCCTCGACAATAATTTCATCTCGTTTGCAAACCGTCGCTGGTTGGTTGAGCAAAAGTTGGTACCATTGGTTTTTAAAACTCACCGTGAAATCGTTTTGAACGGTACGGGTCGTGTGTTTGCTGAGAATGCTGTTTAAACGACTCTTTTCTTTCTCAGAGAGAAGCTTATGCAGGTTAGCCGGATTCCGAGGAGAGACAGCGAACCGTTTGTTGAAAAAAGGAATAAATGTTTTTTGGAGAAAGGTATTCGCGGTTTCAATGTCCGAGATATTCTCGAGCCTCAGCTCCTTGATCAGCCTATCCTGCAAGGTGCCGAACAACCTTTCCACCCGGCCCTTGGCTTGGGGTGAGTTGGCAAAGATGGGTTCAATCTTTAGTTCGGTCATGGCTCGTTGAAATTGGGTTTTAAGGTCGTGGTTCTCTACAGCGACTTTCTGGTTCATTTTGTAGGTGGAGAATTTGTCGAGGTAGATACTGATCGGTTTGCCTGTGTTTAGTAAATATTCGCGCCAAAAACCAAAGATCGGAAAGACTCCTTCATGTGCATCGAATCTTGCCTCAAGCCGACTAGTGGCGTCGTCAATGGCAGCCAGAAGGCAAACCTCTCCGCTACCCTTTCTGTTTTCAAACCAGTGTTCGTAGGAACCGTCAAACTGGATGAGCTCACCATAGTTGGATCGGCGCAAGCGCCATGACCGATGTGTAGCCATCGTGCCTTTTTTCCGACGTGGTGTCCAGAGTTTTTCTTGAATCATGATTGCTCTGATGGTTTTAGGATCATGGACGATGTTGTGTTGTTCGGCTAACTTCTCCGTCGCCAAGGTTGGACCGAAGTCATCGTAGCGTTCCTTGATCAAGGAGACAATGCGTTCGCGCTCATCTTCAGATATTTTAAAATTACTCGTTTGGCCGCGGGAGGCGTGCGCCGCTCCTTGAGCACCATCTTTCTTCACTCGGCCTTTGATGCGCCTGACTTGGCGGATGGACAAGCCTGCCATTTCTGCTGCCTGTGTGCCATTGATCTGCCCTCTTATTAAACGATGAATGATCTCCAATCGTCTTAATTCACGATGAGAGAAAGACGTCGTCGATGTCATAGGTGATTGCGTTAGTAAATAACGCCATCACCCTACCATGGGTAGGACATTTCTACTTCCCTCTGGGTAGGACATTTTCATTTCCGTTCTACA
>CAZRYK010000085.1:0-1439 GCA_964604315.1 uncultured Gammaproteobacteria bacterium | reverse complement strand
ACAGGATATTTGTTGTAAAAAAGTAGTGTGAAACCGCACTACCTAAGAATCAGGAGAATTAAGACACATTCGGCAAGCACAGCTATTCAGGTTGGATTCTACAAAGGAAAGAGGTTTAAACTGTCAAAACATATTGGTTCCTCAAAAGATCAAAAGAAGATTCTGGAATTAGTTGGTATTGCCCGTGAATACATCCGTTCCCATAATCCGCAGATTGAATTAAACTTCAACCCGCAATCAGAGGAAATTCTTTTTAAGCGGGGACTGAGGATTTCTGAAAGCCGTCTCCAGGAAGCATATGACTATTTATGCTGGATATATACCAGAATTGGATTTAACCGGCTTGGTAATAACCTTCTTAAACATTTTGCTGTTATCCGTGTCCTGGAACCCGCCTCAAAGTCAAAATCAATCATGCTTTTGGGGAAATACTTTGGTATATATTACAAAAAGACAACAGTATTTAGAGAACTTCCGGAACTGGTTAATCTTAAGGAAGAAGCAATAAAGATTGCCATAAAATATGCCAAAGATAATATCAATTTTGATTTCTCTCTAGTTTTCTATGATGTAACTACCCTGTACTTTGAAACAAACAGCGGAGATGATTTCCGTAAAATTGGTTTTTCCAAGGACAATAAAATCAACCAGCCTCAAATCCTTATCGGTCTTGTTGTAAACAATACCGGCTTTCCCATCTACTACGATATCTTTACAGGAAACACATTTGAGGGTAAAACAATCATCCCGGTCATTTTGGAGATCAGAAGGAAATACCAGATCCATAAATTTACGGTAGTAGCTGATGCGGCAATGTTAAGTCGGGAGAATTTAACTGAGCTGGAAAATCATAATATTGACTATGTGGTGGGAGCCAGAATCGGAAGCATGAACTTAAGGGACATACGAACCATTGCCTCCAGGCTTAATAGTATCGATAAAAAGATTATCAGGGAAGATACTATTCTTTTTGAGTACTCGAAGAAAAGGGCTGTAAAAGATAAAGCGGATAATGATAAACAGATTAAAAAAGCAGAATATTATCTTCATAACCCTTCAAAGATCATGAAGAGATCAAAATTCCTCTCAGCCCCGGACAGGAAGACTTTTAAACTGAACAATTCGCTTATTGAAAAATACCGGCATCTGGAGGGAATTAAAGGTTACAAAACAAATATCAACAACATAAGCGAAGAATTATTAATTTCCAGATACAAAGACCTATGGAAGATTGAACAGTCATTCAGGATTGCCAAAAGCGATCTTGAAGCAAGGCCGATATATCACCGGAGGAAAAGCTCAATTGAGTACCATATCTTTATTGTTTTTATTGCTCTTTGTATGGGAAGAGTAATTGAGACGGAAAAAGGAGAGTCAATAAGAAAAATCATGGACAATCTTAAAGATAAATGGACGATCCTTGTAAAGGATGAAATATC
>CAZRYK010000084.1:0-1492 GCA_964604315.1 uncultured Gammaproteobacteria bacterium | reverse complement strand
TTGTTTTGAATTTTGAATTTTGGTTATTTGAATTTGTTTCGGATTTCGATATTCGAATTTCGGATTTGTTGAGATTTTTCTATTAACTGTTCAAAACGTGTTCAAATTTTTTGAAAAAATTTTACTGAATGAAATAAAAAAAGGAAACGGCGGCGCGTTCGCCAAACTATATGATGAATATAATCATAAGATTTATCGTTTTATTTATTTTAAAGTTAACAATAGGGAAACCGCGCAAGATCTGGCAAGTCAGACATTCATCAAATTTTTAGAGTATGTTCGCGGAGGAAAAACAATTGATCATACGCAAGCATTCCTGTATAAAATAGCAAGGAATCTTATTATTGATAACTTTAGACAATCGTTACATACGGCGCGTATTGATGAAAAATTTCTTGAAAATATTCCTTCTGAAGAAAATCTCGACGAACGGGTAAGCGAAAAAATAATCGTCGAGCATATTGAGGAAAAATTAAAACAACTGCAAGAACCGTATCGAGAAATACTCATTTTGCGTTTTATAGAAGATCTGCCGCACAAAGAGATTGCTTCAATCGTCGGCCTTAAAGAAAATACCGTGCGCGTGATGAGTATGCGCGGAATCGAAATGTTAAAAAAAGAATTACATAACACCAATGAATAAATGCCCCCTCCTCAAAACCTCCTACGAATCCCTCCAACGACTCGCTGACGAATATAGCGCGGAATATCTTGCTGTTCGCGATTCCGGGGATCTCACGGAAGTAAAACAATTGAAAAAGGAACTGAAACAGAAAAGAGACGAAGTATGGAAACTGCTCTGCGGTGAACAGTACGAAAAGCTTGAAAAAGAGTTCAACCGCCAAGTAGATACCCTTGTAAACAAAGGTTTTCCTGTATTAACGAATAGAAAAGAACAAGAATTCAGAGAAATATTCACGCCTCTTAGAAAACACCTTATACGATTAGCACGAGAGAAATTCCCAGAAGACCATATTCCTTTTATCATTGTCCCGAGCGAGAAACTGCTTTCGCTGGAGAAAAAAATTCCGCTGGTGGAGGTGGAGGGAGGAAAAGGATATACTGCGCTTGATCTTTCGGAACTTAAAACCGCTGGAGGGATAGAAATTCCAGAATCGATGGCCTATCTTATTGTTGATGTTGAAAACGGCAAAGCGATGCTTGGAAAAAGCCCAGATAACGTGGTAAAACGATTCAAAAAAGAAAAACGTTCTCCTCTTACCGCCGAAGAAGGAGTCTCTCTTATCCTTTATTATCCACAAATCCTCGAAGACCATAATATAAGCTTGCCTGGCTCTCGCCCCAACAACGGTGTCGCGGATTTGTGGCTCAGTGGGGGCTGGCCGAACCTCAGCCGGAGCTCGGCGAGCTACTCGGATGCGAGGTGGGGTTCGGCGTCGTGTTTGCGAAGGATATAAAAAACGAATAGCGAAAAATTAAAAATAAAAATGAAAAATTGGCGATATTCAATAGTTGGTTTCTTGAGCAAATT
>CAZRYK010000083.1:0-1544 GCA_964604315.1 uncultured Gammaproteobacteria bacterium | reverse complement strand
TGGGTAGGACATTTCTACTTCCCTCTGGGTAGGACATTTTCATTTCCGTTCTACAACACCGGGTGTTGGACAATCGTCCAAAAACGGGATTCAAGCCGAAATGTGTTCGGATCAGGATCCGACCTCCAGAGAGGTCGGATCCCCCGCCGCTTACTTCAACGTGGTAATGGGGCGGCTTTGGGTAATGTATAACGTGCCGCCTTCTATTGCCCATTCAATGTCGCACGGAAACCCGTAATGCGCCTCGATTTTTTTAAACTGCTCTGCTGCCTCAATAATCTGCCGACCGGTCATTTTCTGTTTTTCCGCTTGGTCTTGGGGAATATTTTCCCACGCGTTTTGTTCTTTGCTTTTTTCATGCGAGCGCACAATTTTGCGGGTTTGCGTTCCAATGCTGATGTCTAAAATCGACATGTCGGTTTTGTCCACAATATAACTGTCCGGCGTAATCTGGCCGCCAACAATTGCCTCGCCCAAACCGTAGCCCGCTTCAATAATCATTTGGTTGGGGTCTTGGGTAACGGGGTGCACGGTAAACGCAATGCCAGAAATTTCCGACTGCACCATTTTTTGCACCACAACAGCTACCGAAACATGGGCGTCCATCATCTGCTTTTCGTGGCGGTAAAAAATCGCGCGCGGAGTAAAAAGCGACGACCAACATTTGCGCACGTTTTCCAACACGTTGCTTTCCGTGGTGTTCAAAAACGTTTCCAGTTCGCCAGCCCAGCTGGCAATGCTACTGTCTTCGGCTGTGGCGCTCGACCGCACAGCCACAAACTCTGCGCCCAATTTTTTGTGTGCGTCCAAAATTTCTTTGGAAAGATCTTCGGGCATGGGGGTGTCATGAATCACGTCACGCAAAACGTTGCTTATGCGATCAACCGAATTGGTGTCTTCCGGGTTCACCTCTGCCAATCGCGCTTCGATTTCTTCTTTCAGTTGAGTTTCTTCAATGAACCGGTCGAACGCACTGGCCAACACCACAAACCCGGGCGGAACCGCTAAACCGGCATTGGTCATTTCGCCCAACGACGCGCCCTTGCCCCCGGCTTCCGCGACACTGGCTTTGGTAATGTCTTTAAAAAATTTGAGATGCAAAATCATACTTTTTAGATTATTTGAACAATTCCGGTTGAGGCGTCTACATGAACTTCGCTGCCATTTTTAAGAACATTCAAAATGTCTTCGCTTAACCCCACAACAGCGGGTTTGTTGTTTTCGCGGGCGGCAATGGCGGCATGCGAGGTTATGCCCCCATGAATAGCCAAAATCCCGGCCGATTGCTTGACCAGGTTTACGGTGGGTTTTACCCTGACTAAAACAGGGATGCTCCCGGGCGCGCAATGATCGAATTCTTCCGCGTTATGCACAATGCAGACCTTGCCGGTAAATTTGCCAGGGTTAGCCGAAATTCCTTTGTATTCCATATTTTATCTAAAATTAGCTATTTCCTTGTTTATACTGTACCAAAAAAGCTCGCCGATGGAAACCCGAATCCCTAAACCTCCCAAATAACGCAAAAGCGCATATACTGAAGGCAT
>CAZRYK010000082.1:0-1554 GCA_964604315.1 uncultured Gammaproteobacteria bacterium | reverse complement strand
CTAAAAAACGTTTGCAGTATTTAAGGCGTTCTTGGCAGGCTTACAAAAAATCACACCAGAACTGGCGAAAACTGGTTGCAGAGTTGGGTGACTTTTTGTCAGATAAAGTCGAAACGCCGACAGAGGTCATAGACGAATTTAACGATAAAAAGCTCAAACTTATTTGCGTTGATTATATTTCATGAGTTATGGGAACAAATATAAACTTAGACGAATTTTTGCCAACAATGGATGCACCGGACAAGGTGTATCAGCTTTTCGAATCTCTTGGTTTTAAGGTACTCGATTCTCACCTCAAGACAAACCCGTCAGTTTATAACTTACCGGTCAAAGAAGCCGCATTAGTCGAGAAGATTTATGCGGTTTCAAATTATGACCGCCGTTTTCAGATTCTTTTATTTAAACTCAAAGAGGAAAACAAAGAAGCAATCCGTACAATACCGGAGAAAATATTACGCGAGGTAGACTTCCCTTTCATTATCTTTACCCCAGATTTTAAGACTTACACTTTTACTCTTGTTGAAAAAGTCCGTGAGGGACCCGGAGAGTTTAAGCGCAAACTTACAAAACTTGTAATTGATAGCAGTCAGCCCTATCACACGGACAAAGAAATACTAGGAAGCCTTGCGCTATCTGTTGATATCAAAACCCCCGTTGAGGTTTATAAGTTGTTTCAAGGCGCTTTTAGCGTTGAGAAGGTCACTAAGAAATTCTTTACTGAATATCGGGAAGTTTTTGAAAGATTAGTAAGAGAAGTTACTAAACAAAATAACCACCTGAAATTTACGCTTTTTTCCAGAGATGCTTCTGTAGAAAACTTCGTCAAAATACTCTTAGGTCGTTTAATGTTTCTCTACTTTATACAAAAGAGGGGGTGGCTTAACTGCTTCGATGGCTGGGGTAGTGGTGATAAAAAGTTTCTTTATAATAAATTTCAAGAGGCAAAGAAAGAAAAGAAAAACTATTTTAAGGATTATCTCGAACCGCTTTTTTTTGACACTCTCAATAATCCTCGCCGCGATAAGCCGGATCAAGCTACACAGTTTGGCGGTAGAATCCCCTTTCTAAACGGAGGACTCTTTGAACCCGAATACGACTATCAAGATGTAAGAAATCACATACTTTTAGAAAACTCCACTTTCGATGATGTTTTCTCTGTTTTTGAGAAATACAACTTTACTGTAAAAGAGGATGAACCGCTTGAAAAAGAAGTAGCCATTGACCCCGAAATGTTGGGTAAGGTTTTTGAAAATCTCTTGGAAGAAAACTTGCGTAAAGGTAAAGGTACTTATTATACCCCGCGAGAAATAGTCCACTATATGTGCCATGAAAGCCTTATAAATTATTTAGCGTCGGAAGTTGGCATAGAGCAAGAGGAAATACGCGACTTTTTGGATCGCGAGCAGTCCTTAGAAAAGAAAGAAACTCTTAGTCCCCTAATCAAAACAAAGGCAAAAGAATTAGACGAAAAATTAGCTGATATTAAGGTTTTAGACCCTGCCTGCGGTTCTGGCGCTTTCTTGGTTGGTATGCTCCACGAAGTTATAAACGCCC
>CAZRYK010000081.1:0-1560 GCA_964604315.1 uncultured Gammaproteobacteria bacterium | reverse complement strand
ACCTGACTTTCGCAAAAACTTAATTTTGCCTCTAAATTAGCCTCAATCAGTACAATTTCAGGACACTAACAGACACTCTTTTCGCATACAATAAGAACATGGCATATATCCGTAAAGTCAAAACAAAAAGCGGGGCTACGGCAGTACAGGTGGTACGGAAACAAGCCGGACGAATCGTCAATCTCCAACATATTGGTAGCGCTCACGCCGAACATGAACTACGCGCATTACTAGCTTTAGCGCAGGATCAATTACACCGGGATCAACTGCCTCTTTTTGAAGAATCCCAAAAAACTCTGGAGCTTACCTTAAGGCGGTCATCCTCCGACCTCCTGTTTCGGGTAATACGCCTGCAATATCAAGCATTGGGTTTTGATGCGCTTAAAGATCCGGACTTTGTCCATTTGTGTGTGGCCAGAATGGTAGAACCTACCTCCAAACTGGACAGCTTGCGGGTACTTGCAGACTTGGGAATTACAGGACTGACCAAAGATCGGTTGTACCGCTGTCTAAATCGAATTGTTACCGGTAATTATCGAAGCGCCATTCAACACGCATGTTTTGCAACCACCACGGCCCAGGCGTTAACGCTGGTGCTTTACGACGTGACGACGTTGTATTTTGAAACCCAAAAGGAGGATTCCTACCGTAAGTCAGGCCTCAGTAAAGAGCGCCGGCTGGAACCGCAGATTGTGGTGGGTCTCTTAGTTGATCAAACCGGTTTCCCTTTATCAGTCCACAGTTTCGAGGGAAATACAGCCGAAACAAAAACCATTCTGCCTGTATTGGAAGAGTTCCGCTTAGAACACCGCTTACCCCGGATAACGGTCGTGGCTGACGCTGCCATGATGAGTCTGAAAAACCTGACTGCTTTAGCTGCTGCCGGTTACACTTACATTGTTGGGTCAAGATTGACGAAAATCCCTTATGCCATCGCCGAGTACCAAAAGACCGGAAACCTCACTGACCGGCAAATTGTCGTCGATTCACGCTCTGATTACCGAATTATTTACCAGTACAAGGAGAAAAGGGCTTCCCTGGATCTGAAAAATATTGAGAAACAGATCGCCAAAGCACAAAGAATTATCAGCGGTCAGTCTCCGGCCCATCGGTCCAAGTTCGTCACAGTAAAAACCAAAGAGAAGAGCCTGAACCGTAAACTGATTGAGAAAACATATGCATTGGCTGGAATCAAGGGATACGTTACTAATCTGCCTGCCCCTGATGATCAGATTATCACCGCCTACCATCAGCTCTTCCAGGTCGAGGCCAGTTTCCGGATGGCCAAATCCGATCTTAAAGCCAGACCAATCTTTCACCGCAAGCGGGATTCAATTGAAGCTCATTTAACCATCGTTTTGGCCGCCTTAGCCGTAGGAAGAAGAATTGAATCCCGATCTCAGATCAGTCTTAAGCAACTCGTGAAAATGCTGAGGCCAATCCGTTCCGGTATCGTTGTCCTGAATGGTCGAGAATACACCGCTAAAGAGGAAATACCTGAGGATATCCACATTTTACTGAAGAAATTGGGCGTAGGGCACTAATTTGCGAAACTCAGGT
>CAZRYK010000080.1:0-1564 GCA_964604315.1 uncultured Gammaproteobacteria bacterium | reverse complement strand
TAAAGTTGATACTGTTGAAACTGACTCCTCTGGTAATGTGACTTTTTATAAACATGACGTGGCCGGCGGCAGGTTAGTTTTGCAAATCGCCAAAAGGTTTAATTTATCAAAAAAACAAACTGACAAATTATACCGATTGATCAGATGGCATTTGTTTACGGTTGATGAGCATCAAACTGATTCTGCTATAAGAAGGTTTATCAAAAATATCGGCGTAGAAAATATCAATGACATGCTTGCACTACGGATTGGAGACCGTTTAGGCGGCGGCACCCAAAAAGCAGTCTCCTGGCGGATGGAGGAATTCCAGCAAAGGATTAAAGAAGTTTTTAAAAAACCATTTTCTATTGCTGATTTAAAAATTACAGGTAATGATGTGATGAAAGAGCTTGGTATTCAACCAGGACCAAAAGTAGGTAAGATCCTCCAAAAACTTTTTGAAGAAGTTTTAGAAGATTCATCAAAGAATAACCGTGAATATCTTCTTCGTAGAATCAAGAATTTAGAATCATGAATCAAGCTTTAAAGATTAAATCATTTACCGATTTAATTGCATGGCAAAAAGCACACAAGCTAGTACTATCTGTTTACAAAATCACAAAATGTTTTCCCAGAGAAGAAATATATTCCCTAGTTGATCAAATGAGACGATCAGCAATATCAATCTCAAGCAACATTGCTGAAGGTTTCTCCAGAAAATCATATAAAGAAAAGGTGCAATTTTATTCTATGGCTCTAGGGTCTTCAACAGAATTACAAAACCAACTTCTAGTTTCAAAAGATGTAGATTATATAGAAAATAAAGAGTTCCAGGTTATCGCAGAACAAACAATTGAGGTAAACAAATTGATCAATGGTTTAATTAGAGGTTCTAAAGAATTTATTACTACAAAAGCTTAATTCTAAATTCTAGTCGCTTGATTCTAATGTTTAAGTTTTTCTTCCCACCAAACAAGTAATGCTGTTGCGTTAAATATAGAAGAATAAGTGCCGGAGATTATACCAACAAGTAAAGCTAGCACAAACCACCTAAGAGTTTCACCACCAAAAAGAAGCATTGCCAATAGTACAAAAACCACAGTTAAAGAAGTATTTAAAGATCTACCCAGGGTCTGAACAATTGAAATATTAACAACATCAATGAATTTTTTACCCATATGTTTTGTTAAGTTCTCCCTAATCCTATCAAATACAACAATAGTATCATGTACAGAAAAACCTATGACAGTAAGAAGCGCTGTTACAAATAATGTGTCAATTTCTACCCCAAGAAACTTTCCCAGTATTGCAAACAAACCAACAACTACCAATATATCGTGGACCAATGCCACAACCGCAGTAATGCCAAATCTCCAGGAAGATTCTGGTTTAGGAATTTTTCTAAAAGAAAAGGAAATATATAAAATAATTATTAAAGACGCCAATATTACTGCAATAAATGCTTTACGGCTTAACTCAGCGCCTATAACCGGCCCGACAAATTCTACTCTCCGCTCCTGCACCTTACCAAATTTTTCATTTAAACCTTGTTTTAGTTGATTAATTTTACTTTGGTCTACCGGTT
>CAZRYK010000079.1:0-1642 GCA_964604315.1 uncultured Gammaproteobacteria bacterium | reverse complement strand
AGTCTTTTAAAGTCAAATAATGAGCCTGAACGATTGTTTTAAAACGAGAGTTATAAGCTTGGCATTATTATGTAATTTCGATCAAGTGATCCTTCCGAAAAATTGATTTTCATCATTCTATTAATGTTCTTGATTTTTAAAATGATTAATGAGCCAGTTCATCTTCTTTCCTGTCCTCCTAGGCCATTACAGACCTTGTAACTTTTCATTCATCCTGTCAAAAAGCCCAAAATGACTCTTTTTTAGTTCTTCTTATCTTCTAAACGAGAGTTATACCTTTGGCATTATTTCATCAAATAATTTATCTCTTTCTTTTTGGATAATTTCTGCCATTTGGTTATCAGTATACCTCATGGCAATCTTATCCAGTTGGGGAAAAGAGACATCCTTCTTTAAATACATTTCTGCATTTGCTAATGTTTTAAATTTATCATACGGTGTCTGGTAATTATCAATAGGATAAACTTTCCTGATTTTACCCTTTTTATTCCTGTCTTCTTTTAAGACTGCGTATCCGCAGGGTCTGTGGAAATTCAGATACTCATTGAAAAAGTTGAAATAGAAGTTATTTATCTTATCAGCATGTTTTTGGGCAATATACCCATACCCAATCCATTTCCTGACAACACTGCCGTTTTTTGATTCCACAAGAGCATTGTCATTGGTTTTTCTTGATCTTGATTTTGTCAGTTTGACTAAAAGATTATTCAGCATATTAGCTACCTGATAGTTTATATATTCACCTCCGTTGTCCGCGTGAAACTCGTGAATCCTGAAGGGGAAACATTCAATCAGTCTTTCCAGTATCGGAATTAAGAACGCTTCGCTTATCTTCTCTGCTGCTCCCAGAAATTCAGACTGGGTAACCTCGTCTACAATATTTATATGATAAACCCCTTTTTTCTCTTTCTGTCCCGTCTTTCCTTCTGTTACTTCATCTCCCTGATGGACTGTATCAACTCTTAAGTATCCGGGCATTCCGTTTGGCTGTGGTTTTCTTCTTTCACCAATATTGACAACCGCAGGTTTGGTTTTCTCGTATCTTTTAGCCAGCCTGCGGTAAACTGTTGAATAATGTCTGAAATTGTAAATCTGGGTAACTGAAATATTTGATATCTTTTCATACTCTTCACACTGGTAAACAACCGCCATTCTTTTAAAGATCTTTTTTAGCGCTGCACCGTTGGGATAGTCATGTATTTCATCAGTATGAGCCAGTAATCCTATATCTTCATCAGAATAAATTCTGTTGAATTTATGCCGTTTATATTCTTCCGGTTTAACTCTTCCGCATTTTACATATTTCTCAATAAGCCTTGTAATCTGCGCTCTTGAATAACCTGTAATCTTTTGCAGATATTTCCTGATTATTCCCTTATGTTTTTTCTTTGCCTGTATGTATTTAAACCTGATTAATGTGCCGGCAATCCAGGCATATGTTTCTTCCCGGGTTTTTATTTTCCTTTCAAAAACAAAGCCATCACTATTGTTTAAGAAACTTTCAATTTGAACTAAACTGATTAATTGGGAGTCATTCATTTGTATTGTCATATGCCAATGATTATGACTCCCTTTTATTACAGGCTCAATCTGTACTGGAAACCGTTACCCCTTTCAGGCTCATCTTGTATTGTACAAGACT
>CAZRYK010000078.1:0-1829 GCA_964604315.1 uncultured Gammaproteobacteria bacterium | reverse complement strand
CACAACTAACACAAAAAAACGCCTTTTCAGGCGCCAGAAATTTAACGGTATCGGTTTTGATCATAAGGAGACCTACCTTTTCAACTTTTTTGCCGAAGAAGGCGGCCTCCTCTGATCGGGATGTTTAAGAGCCTGTTCATAATCTCTTGCACGGCTTGAAAAAGTTCATTTTCCCGCTATTTTTCCGCTGAACTCGTTGCCGATATACCATATCGCCGCCTCATTCATCGAAAAAATATCTGAAAAATGATTCTTTTTCACCTCGCACAGAGATCATGAACAGGCTCTAAGGTGTTTTCTTTCGAAGAATCACGCCGCGGCCGGGGAAGGCGTTGGTGGCTTTGGGGATCGTCACACTTGTTCCTGACGCGCCATCATTAAAGAGTGTGCCGTCGTTGCTTGGGTCCACGCCCAGGATTTTTTGGTATTCGCCGCCAAGATCAATCGTTTCGTCCTTTTTCGATGCGCTGTACAACACCGTTCCGTTTTCAAAATCGCGACGATACACGTCCGGGTGGCCTTGCTTATCCAGTTCAACGCCGTCCCACAAAGGTTTTCCAAGCCAGCCGATGTACTGGTAACGATTTTTTTCCGTAATAGTTTGGCCGCAGACGTTGTCATACGTCGCCACTTCGCCGGAGTAATCCGGATGCTTGGATGACACGCCGTTTTGGTCAACCGAAAATTCGTCAAACCAGTCATCGCGTGGTTGGCATGAACAGAGGGGTATTCCTGTCTCGTGATAATAGCCATGGTTGTAGTATCCATCACCGAACACGAGCGCCATGGCCATGGTGTTGCGGTGTTCGTCATAGTTTTCGGCTCCGCGATCATAGAACGCTCGATCCCGCTCGGCCACAAACACTCGCGGCGGGTCTGCTACAACGCCTTTCGTGTTGTAGATCGATGAGTATTGCCAGAGCGCCGGATCATACGCTTCTTGAAAATTGCCGTCAAAATCTTCAAAATTTCTGCCGTTGGTGTAATCATGGGGAATAAGTTCGCCGGTTTCCTCGTTCGTTGCCAAGTGGCCATTATAAATGACGCGGAAATCCGGACGCCCGTACTTTGCCGCCATATCATTTTTAATGAGACGCCCGTATTCGTCGTATGCTTTGATGACTTGCGCATTCACATCCTCAAGATTGTCAATCTCGCCATCAAAATCCTGATCGAGTTTATAGGTTTCTCGGTTGCCGAGCGCAAATCCATTGTTCTGCCAATTCTCGTCATCCGCATCGCCAATGACTCCGTTCACAAGATCAACCCCTTCGTATTCAGCTTGCATGAAGAAGGTGCCGACAAATTCCGCCGTCGCTTCCAACCACGATGAACCGTCCGCGCGGATTTGCGAACAGGTTCCGGATTGTTCTTTGTCGAGCGTGCAATAGCGATTCATACTGAACACGAGCGATCCGTACGGAGGCGCAGAATGTGGAACAATACCTGCCCGCGCATTCATGCCATAGGACTGCGGACTCCCAAAAATCGTGCGCTCGCCGGTATCTTGTCGTGTTGCGACGGTCACGACCGCATCATTCTCCCGCAACGTCACGTGATCAATAGCCATGAGTTCCACTGTGCCGCGGCCAGCATTGGCTTCGTTGTCAATAAAGCTGAAGTAATACCAATCAAATTGATTTACGTCACTCCACGATGCGTGCCCGGGCCCGTTCGGAAAATACTCGGTGTCCCAAGAGATCATCTCTTCGATCGCTTCTTTTGAAAACACAAACTCGCGCGTTGTCGGGTTGGACACGGGTTTCAACAGCTCGAAGGTTTTTGTTGTGGCAAACCAGCGGGGGCTTAGGGAATCCACAAACCACTTC
>CAZRYK010000077.1:0-1833 GCA_964604315.1 uncultured Gammaproteobacteria bacterium | reverse complement strand
AAACTTTCCCTTGCAAGGTACCCTGCGGCAAGCCGCAGGGAAAAATCTAGTTTTACCTTGCGCTAAATACAAATTACGAAATACTCATTACTCAAACTTTGCGCAAGCAAAGTTTATGTGGGCGAAGAAGGATTCGAACCCTCGGCCTTCGCGGTGTAAACGCGACGCTCTAACCAGCTGAGCTATTCGCCCTTTCCAAAAACTTCAAAGGCTATACCCAACAAACGCGAGGTGTATCATCGGGCTCACGAAAGCTGGAGAAATCGTTCACGCGTGCGGACGAGAGGACTTGGTCACCGGTCTTCTCGCTGACGCTCGAAGCCGTCGACCCCGCCTCGCGCCCCGACTTAAGCGTCGGGGATCGCTCCGGCTTTCAAGTCCTCACACAGCACACACTTGTGTGCTGCTTCGCCGTCACTCACTCGCCCCGCTCACTGGAAAGAATGGGGCTCGTTCGTGCGGACGAGAGGACTTGAACCTCCACGGGCTTACGCCCACCACCCCCTCAAAGTGGCGTGTTTACCAATTACACCACGTCCGCAAAAATTTTATCAATCTTTTGTTTTTTTCTTTTTAAAAAGAGATCCCCACCTCTTCCGTTATACATTATTTTAAGAAGTTTTAAGGAATCATACTTCGCAAATCGGATTCGATAAATGCTACGATTAAAAGATACCGTTACTGATCGAATATTGTAAAGATTTTGAATTCGCTCTTGAAGCCATACTACATGCTTCTTACTTGCCGATATAAAGGTGATGTAAATCATGTAACTTGACCGCCAACGAGGATCAAAGTAAGAATAAATACAGCCATCGCCATCAAAGTGTCCTCAAAGAAAATCAGCAAAGTACAAATTAGGAATTTTCAAAGACCCAATACTTTTTGTTTTATTCGCGGTCAACCCAAGAGTGACTAGCCAATGATAAAATTCTTTGCCGCCAAACTGCAAACGGTAGTATCTTTTATCTTCGGGATAAAAAGACGAATAATTTCTTCCAATCTTTACAGCTATCTTGAAATACCTATTGATTTTTTCAAGGTGCTCTTTATCCTTCGAAACGAGAATGATATGTCGTCCGTCTTTAGACAAACTCCCATCGGTAGTAATGTAACCTACCAAATAGGCAAGGTCAGCAGTCCATTTCCTGGGCGCATGCATCATAAGATACATTGGAGCGCCCATTCTCCATAGTAAAAATCTTAAACAGACTTTTCTCGCAGTTCTTTCATCTTTTGTAAAGATTGCCGCAAGAAGTAGAGCTTGGATCGGCGAACTTTGGCTTTGCTCACCACTTCAATCTTCATAATTGCCGGTGACGCAATCGGCCAAATACGTTCTACGCCAACGCCACCTTCGCCAATTTTTCGAACCGTCATGGTGCGTCCAACGCCTTTGCCCTTCATGGCGATAATCACGCCTTCAAAAATCTGTATGCGCTCTTTATCACCTTGGGTAATTTTCGTATGCACACGAACAATGTACCCGGGTCGTAGATCGTTTTTTTCAGAAGTTTCCGTATCCTCTTTTGCGGGTTCTTCTTTCACCTCTTCGGTCGATGTTTCTTCTTTTTGTTCAGCCGCGGGTTCTATTGCCGTTTCTTCCGGAGCACCACTGTCAACAGAAGCCGAAGCTTCTTTTGCGTCTTGGGGTGCTTGCTCCTTCACCTCTTCTGCTTTGTCTTTTATAGTCTCGTCAGCCATAAGTAAAAACGTTTTTGCGAATTAAATCGAATTCAAATATACAAGAAATCTCAATCTAAGTCAAGGCCTTTTAGATGGGTATTCCTAGTCAAATGGAACAGGCTTGAGGCAATTTTGTAGATAGGTTTG
>CAZRYK010000076.1:0-1952 GCA_964604315.1 uncultured Gammaproteobacteria bacterium | reverse complement strand
ACGCAGCGGTGGTTCACCTGTGGGGCCGGTCCTTCGTTGGCTTCGCCGCCTGGACACACACAGTTGCCGCCGGAGCAGACGCGACCACTGGGGCCGCGTCGTTAGAAGGTGCTTAGTTGTAACGCTCTACCACCAGCCAGCGCCGGCGAAAGCGTCGTCGTACTCCACTCCCAGGCGGATCTCACCGGTTCTGGACCGCTGGTTGTACTTCGCCACGAAGGTTGTCCAATTCCTAGGCTCACCCTCGCCGCCAGGAATCGGTTTATCGGCCTGCATGATGCCGCCGATTACGCAACGGCCGTTATGATAGCCATTACGTCCGATCTTAGCGAAAGACCAGAGTTCAGTCTGCACTGTGAGGCGTTCGCCGCCTTGGAAGGTGACGGAGAACGATACAGTCTTGTCATCGTGGAGCGCAAACATCAACTGAGACTGCGGTGGTCCGTTTTCGATCCGTGCGGTGGTCATGACGACCTCCTAATTTGAAGAACGTGTGGCTGAGTTGGTGCAGCCACCGAACACCGTTCACCGTCGCCGGCGCACCTGCCCATAACGAACAGGAATTCACGCCATGATACATGAATATGGTAAACTTGTCAAGAGTAGTTTGAAAAGGACGCAACAATATTGGATTTTTGGCAAATCTTCATCTCCGTGAATCTCGAAACTCAAGATCAGGCTAACGAAAGACAAAAAGAGCAGGTATACTGTGGCTAGACCTAAAACTAACACACAACTACTATGCTCTCTTTGCCGTCCGATCATATCACCGATCTTTATGTCTGGGTAGATGATGCGTTGCCGAAGCAACCAGCCAATCCTCGCGGTGGTCGTCCAACCGTGTTGAGCGACAGTGAAGTTGTCACTATGCTCATGTGGCACACCTTGAGCTTGCGGCAGCAAACATTAAAAGATCTGTACGATGCAGTCCGAACCTATCACCGCTCCGAGTTTCCTCATCTGCCAACGTATCAACGGTTTGTCGCCCACTGCCACCGGGTCCTGCCCGACTGCCTGCTGCTGTTACAGCAGCTGCTGCAGACCAATGCTCCACTCCGCCTGATGGACTCGACCATGTTGCCCGTGTGCAAGCTGCATCGGGCGAACAGCCACAAAGTGGCCAAAATCATTGCTGATTTCGGCAAAAACCACCAGGGTTGGTTCTATGGATTCAAACTCCATGTGTCGATTGATCGTCAGGGCCGACTCTGTGGATTGGTGCTCACGCCAGCCAGCCACAGCGATACCCAACAAATACCAAAGCTGCTCAATGAGTATGCCAAGATCGCGGTCGGCGACACGCTCTATGGCGCTCGGGTCATGCGTGAACACATCTGGGAACGATATGGCACCATCATCATTGCTCCACCCTACCCGAAGCAACGGCAGAAACTCATGGCCCCCTGGCAACACCGACTCCTCCGCCTGCGCTCAAAGATTGAAAGCGTCTTTGATGTCCTCAAGGAACACCTTCACCTCGTGACCTCGTTTGCTCGATCAATCCGTGGATATCTCGTCCACTATGTCAGAATCCTCCTGGCCTATCAAATCATGGTTCTCTCGGCCAAAAACTGAGTTTCGAGATTCACGGTGAGGTGGTCATCGTATCGAGTGCTGGTCCAGCAACGTTTGGCCAGATATATATTTGGCGCCAATCAACAAATCCAGCGGTCTGGGAAGATTATCCCGGTTGGCCGAAAACTTTGTATTATGGAAGTTTTGTAGCCGCTCCCGTTCTGGCTGATCTCGACCCCGCCCATCCAGGCTTGGAGATTATCATGGCCACGGAAGATCCTTGGTCTGACGGTACTGGCAGCCAATGGACTGGCACGATCTACGCTTGGCACGTTGATGGTACTGATGTTCCCGGCTGGCCGCGTCATATGAATATATTTGGATTTGCACAAACCCCGGTAGTTGCCGATCTAGACGGAGATGGTCAGTTAGAAGTC
>CAZRYK010000075.1:0-1978 GCA_964604315.1 uncultured Gammaproteobacteria bacterium | reverse complement strand
CGAACGATCAAAACCTATACAGGGATCGCGCGATCCCTCTACCTCTACTTCCGTAAACCCCTCGGCATCGTCTCTGAAGCAGACTTCAAAACATATCTTAGCGAGACGCGCGATCGCGGTGTGTCGAGCGCGACGCTTCGACTCCACGCGCAAGTCATCAACTTCCTCATGCGCGAGATCTACAAACGCGCCAACTTTCAACCCCTTAAAACACCAAAGCGCGATTCCCGCCTCCCGGCAACTCTCACACGAAGGGAAATTCAAAAAATGCTCGACGCAACCGCAAACCATAAACACCGCGCCCTCCTTGCTCTTGCCTATGGCGCCGGTCTTCGCGTGGGAGAAGTCGTTCGACTCCGCGTTCGGGATATTGATCTTGCGTCACATGTGGTGATGGTTCGCCAAGGGAAAGGGCGAAAGGATCGGTTGACGATCCTATCTCCGAAACTCCTCCCTGATCTCGAGCGCCAACTCTCGTTCAAACAGCCGGATGACTTTGTCTTTGCGAGTGAGCGCGGCGGCCGCCTGACCGAAGCAACTGCCCAAGCAGTTTTTTCACAAGCCCTCGCGCGGGCGGGCATCACAAAACACGCAACGTTTCATTCGTTGCGCCATAGTTTTGCCACGCACCTCCTTGAGAACGGCACCGACATCCGTTACGTGCAAGTCCTCTTGGGCCACACGAACATTCGTACGACCGAACGGTACACGCACGTCACGAATCCAGCCTTGCGAAATATTCAGAGCCCGTTATGATCCGACGCCAACGATGATGAACATTTTATCATCTTATTGAATTTTTTCGTTGACGGACTCGGTTTTTCAAGTATCGCTCAATGGCTTCTTTTGACGTGAGCCAGTCCCTGCCTTCTTTGTAGGCTTCGAGTTTTCCTTGTCTCGCAAGGAGGTTGAGATATTTGGCGGAAAAAGGAGTGGTTTTTGATAGTACAGCCAGTGGTACAAACTTTTCTTGTTTTTGAGTAGCAGGTGTCAACGTTTTGAGATAGATATCAAGCGAGCGTTCTACCGATTGAGCGATAAATTTTACGAGTGGTTCGAATGTTCCTCTATCTGCTTTATCCAAAACATCGTAGTATTTTTTCCGGTCGTTTTTCAAAATGACGACGAGTGGATACCCCGCTTGCATCAAAAATACATTCATGGCCAACCGCGCCGTTCTGCCGTTGCCATCAAAGAATCGATGAATATGCACTAATTTGTGATGGAGGAGAGCGGAAAGTTCAATGATATGTGTCTTGCCTTTTTGTGCTTTCAGCCAGCTGATGAGACCTCGCATTTTTTGCGGTACCTCTAAGGCATCCGGCGGAGTATGCTTAGAGCCCCCAATAATCACATTCGCGTTTCTGTATCTTCCCGCCCACTCTTTGTCGGTTTCTTGGATAATCATTTGGTGCAAATTTCGTATGAGTATTTCCGAGATGGTGTGCTTTCTCTCTTTATCGACCAGGTCATATAAATATTCAAGCGCGGCGTAATGGTTTTTTGCCTCTACATGGTCTTTTAAAGGTTTTCCTTTAACCGTTATGCCTTCGTTAATAACCAAAAAAGTTTCCTTTAACGTTAGAGAGTTGCCCTCAATGGCGTTTGAGTTATAGGTCATTTCAATCTGAAATTTTTCTCGCAGTTTTTGTACTGCAGATTTTGGCAGAGGGCGGAGCTTGTTCAGCTTGGCGAGTTTTTCTTCCAGACGAATTTTTACAATTGATGGCAGGGAATGCATAAAAATACTTAATATGGTTTAATCGTATATCTACAGTATACCATATTAAGAAATGAGGTCAAGTTTACGTGTTTATTATCGCAGATTTTAAGCAAAACTCAAAATCGGCCGGGAGGCGGCGGAGGGGGTTGAGCAAGAGGCGGCGTGGAAGTTATGATGCCAGTTGTCCGTCGACGATTTTGATGACGCGGTCGGTGAAGCGGGTGAGATTTTCGTTGTGCGTCACCATCACAATCG
>CAZRYK010000074.1:0-2261 GCA_964604315.1 uncultured Gammaproteobacteria bacterium | reverse complement strand
GAAGGCGTCTATTCGCTTGAACTGGATGCGGAACAAGGAATTTTGTATGCGGGCACACGCGGCGGGGGCGTGTACTGGCGAAGTGTGAATGACGCAAGATAAATTCACGAATTAAAAAACACTATGGTACAAATACTCACCATCATTGCGCCGCTGTTTCTTATTATTTTCCTAAGCGCATTGCTTCAGCGCGTAAAAAATATTGGGAATAATTGGTCTGTCGTGTTAAATGAATTCGCGCTTAAAATAGGATTACCGGTCCTTGTTTTTTCTGCGCTTTCAAAAACCACTTTTTCATTTTCTGAACAGCGGTCTGTGATTTTCTCCAATTCGCTATTGATCATGGGGAGCTTTTTACTGGCTCTGATCATGGGAAAAATCTTGCGGTTAAACAAACAAATGCAACAAACATTGGTTATCTGTTTTATGTTTAGCAATATTGCTTATTTGGGTATTCCCGCCCTTACGCAAATATTTGGCGCAACCATTTTGCCGTCGGTAAGCTTGATAGTCGCCATTTATTTATTTTGGATATTTACTGTAGGTATAGGTTTTTTGGATTTTTCGCAAAGACAAAAAGGGTTTTTGAAGGACATTTTTATCAATCTCTTTAAGAACCCACTGTTAATTTCTATTGTTTTGGGAATAGTGGTCGCAAGCGTAAAAATTACTTTGCCCGCGGTGCTTATGACCTCCATGGACATGATTGCCGCCTCGGTAACGCCCACCGTGCTTATTGTCATCGGCCTTTTTATCGGAAAATCCCACATAGGCAAAATTTCGGAATGGATCCCAATATTTTTATTGCCGCCCGTAATACCCCGCGACTTGTCGCGGGGATGAAGGGCTATATAATGTGATGTCGGCGGAGCCGACTCCTTGAAAAACGAACCTGCCCTGATACCCTGTGCCCTTGGCACAGGGTCGGGTTCATTTTCACTTGTAACACTTTTTATATTACCGGCAGGGCTATATTTTGGCGTAAAACTTTTAGGATTTTCGCCCGCGCATTTTTCTGCCTCCATCATCGAAGCGGCGATGCCCCTTGCTATTACCCCTTTCGCTTTGGCGGACAAATACAAATTAAATAAAGTTTTTATTTCTCGCGCGATTGTTTTAAGCACCATTCTTTCCGTAGCATCGCTACCTTTCTGGATTTCAATCTTGTTAAACAAGCCTATTTAGTAAGGAAGCGTAATTGGAATTGTAACTACAACGGGCTTTTGATGTTGCGCAAAGCCGGATTCGTCACATGCGTATACCGTTCGGTCGTGCGAATGTTTGCGTGACCCAAAAGCACTTGCACGTAGCGAATGTCGGTGCCGTTTTCAAGCAAGTGCGTCGCAAAGCTATGACGCAACGAATGAAATGTTGCGTGTTTCGTGATACCAGCCCGCGCGAGGGCTTGTGAAAAAACTGCTTGGGCAGTTGCTTCGGTCAGGCGACCGCCACGCTCACTCGCAAAGACAAAGTCGTTCGGCTGCTTGAACGAAAGCTGACGTTCAAGGTCGGGCAAGAGTTTCGGCGACAAAATCGTTAGCCGATCCTTTCGCCCCTTCCCTTGGCGAACCATCACAACATGTGATGCAAGATCAATATCTCGAACGCAGAGACGAACAACTTCTCCTACGCGGAGGCCGGCGCCATAGGCCAAAGCGAGAAGGGTTCGGTGTTTGTGGTTTGTAGTCGAGTAGAGCATTTTTTGAATTTCTGCTCGTGTGAGAATCGCCGGGAGACGAGAGTCGCGTTTTGGCGTTTTAAGAGGTTGGAACTGTGCGCGCTTGTAGATGTCGCGCATGAGGAAGTTGATGACCTGTGCGTGAAGTCGAAGCGTCGCGCTCGACACGCCGCGATCGCTCGTGTCGGCAAGATACGTTTTGAAGTCTGCTTCGGAGAGGGTGCCAAGGGGTTTACGAAAGTAGAGGTAGAGAGACCGCGCGATCCCAGCATAGGTTTTGATTGTGCGGCGGCTGTAGTTTCGGCTGCCCATCTCGCGCTTGAGTATTTCAACTAAATTTGCCATAATAAAGACGTCCTCAAGATTAAAATACAAGGACGCCCTTACAGATGTTATCCTACCATATACGGTGGATAACCACAATGTTCGAGGTTATCCACTAGTTGTGCAACATCGCTTCGCTCGTTGCACAATGGGCGCGGGCTGCGCTGCGGCCGAACGGCCTTGCTTGCCCTTGTTGTGCTCCGTTCGCTCGCTCTCGCTCGCGACGTCGCACAACTGCGGGTTATACAACATTTCTCGT
>CAZRYK010000073.1:318-2293 GCA_964604315.1 uncultured Gammaproteobacteria bacterium | reverse complement strand
TTTTGTTCAGAAAACTGAAGGAGAAATTGAAGGATCTACCTTTTTTGAAAGATTTTTCGCCCGAGATGTTTTTGCAAAGAATTCTCTCGCGAATCCGGATTTTCACATTAAAACTGGAAAGCAAAACCGGTCAGTGGCTCGAGGCTCTGAGAAAAAGATCCCAAAAGAACAAGGTCCAAGAAAAAACGGGTGATCAATATTGGGAAAGCCTCGAAAAAAAGGATAAAAATACGCCGGCGTAGCTCAGCGGTAGAGCAACTGTTTTGTAAACAGTGGGTCGGGGGTTCGAATCCCTCCGTCGGCTCCTGACCTTGACAGGAAAGAATAAACCATTAAAATGATAGCTAGGCGGAAATGAAGTTCACGGGGAGATTCACGAAGGCGCTATAACGAGCGGAACGCTCGATATATCGCTTCACGTTATGAACAGAAAGAACGCAAAATAGAATAAGTAGAGGAAAAGGACATCGCCGAAAACAGGGAGCGTGTCTTCCTGCTTTTGTTTCCCCGAAACGGCCAGAACCTTGAAAATTAGAGTGAGCCAGTGACCAGTCAAATAAATTATTAGTTTTTCAGAGTTGTTCCGACTATTACTTTCCTCGTGATTCTCACGAGGTTATTCTGAGGATTTGATCCTGGTCCAGGATGAACGCTGGCGGCGTGGATAAGGCATGCAAGTCATACGGCGCTGAGACCGCAAGGTCGCAGTGCAGTGGCGAATTGGTTAGTAACACGTAGATAATCTGCCTCGAGGACAGGCATAGTCCCGCGAAAGCGGGAATAATTCCTGATGGTAATGAGGGGGCGAAAGCCATTCTCATTTAAAGCCGCAAGGCACCTCGAGATGAGTCTGCGTCCTATCAGCTAGTTGGTGAGGTAACGGCCCACCAAGGCAATGACGGGTAGGGGAGATGAGAGTCTGTTCCCCAACAAGGACACTGAGACATGGGTCCTACTCCTACGGGAGGCAGCAGTCGAGAATATTCGGCAATGGGCGAAAGCCTGACCGAGCGACGCCGCGTGAGCGAAGAAGGCCTTCGGGCTGTAAAGCTCTTTTCTTTGGGAAGAATCCCGAGCGAAAGCGAGGGATGACGGTACCAGAGGAATAAGGGGATGCAAATTCTGTGCCAGCAGCCGCGGTAAGACAGAATCCCCAAGCGTTATCCGGATTTATTGGGCGTAAAGCGCCTGTAGGCGGCCGGACAAGTCTTTAATTAAAACTCAAGGGCTCAACCTTTGAGCTGTTAAAGATACTGTCCAGCTAGAGGGCATTAGGAGCTGACGGAACGGTCGGTGTAGGGGTGAAATCCATTGATATCGACCGGAACACCAAAAGCGAAGGCAGTCAGCTAAGATGACCCTGACGCTGAGAGACGAAAGCGTGGGGAGCAAAAAGGATTAGATAAATCCTGTTCCGGCTCCAAAAAACGGAACGAAGGGTGTCCCCTCCGATCGTGAGATTGGAGTGAGAATCTAGCTATATCGGGGAAACTCCTCGGCAATTTTAGGGTTATCGCAATTGCCAGAGGACAATCCCGAGGGAAGTCCGCTCACTTAATTAAGACAGTGGGTATGCGACCCCGTAGAGACTATGGAGTTGAGAAAGACAGTTGGCATAAAAAAATCGTAATTGCTAGTATATAAATAATGCGAAACGATAAAAAATACATGCCTTTGTCGGATCAAGTGAAAGCCGTCATTCTCGGAATTCTTCTGGGAGACGGGTCGCTTAAAATCCAGAAAGGATGTTCCAACGCGAATTTGCAAATTCGTCATTCTGAAACACAGAAGGAATATCTTTTATGGAAAGCAGAGAAACTTAAAGAAATCGCAAGAGAAAAGAGTGTTAGCGTTCAGGTGGCAGACGGCTGGAGCAAGAATCCAAAGTGGAGATTTGTCAGCCAAAATTCGCCAGCGTTAACCGAATTGCATCATTTGACTTATAAGCGCAACAAGTTGCGCATTAGGCGCAAGG
>CAZRYK010000073.1:0-308 GCA_964604315.1 uncultured Gammaproteobacteria bacterium | reverse complement strand
ATGCGTCAGTGAAAATACTCGCTCGCTATCTCCAAACAGTATGGAAAATAAGAGTCGTCATTGCTCCAATAAGTAGAGATTACAAAGGAACCAAGAGAGAGTATTGGAGAATTTGGATAAGATCGCAGGAAGAATTAAAAAAATTTCTTCGGATTATCCTTCCTTATATACCCGTGGCTTCTATGTTGTCTAAAGTAATTCTGCTTTATAAAGATTCTCAATTTCAACAACGCTGGATATCTGAAGTCGTTCAATTGAGTACTTTTTCCCGTTCAGTCGTTATGGCAGAATATGAGAAAAAGAAAGCT
>CAZRYK010000072.1:0-2431 GCA_964604315.1 uncultured Gammaproteobacteria bacterium | reverse complement strand
ATTATGGGCATATATTAACGGTATTGTCAAATTTAACAACAGAATATATCAAATACTATCATCTACCTGTACAAAAAGCCCCCATCTATCAGGAGCAATTACTCAAACTTCAGGAAGAAGCCAAACAAAAGAAATTAGGCATTTGGAGTCCTTAGCTTATCTGCTATCTAACTCTTCTCATTTTTGCTAAAATAATTATATGTATTTAATGTACATTGATGAATCCGGAGACACTGTTCCGCTGTCCTCTGATGGTAAAAAGTTTTTAGTATTAACTGGCTGTGTCATTCAAGAAACAGATATACAAAAAATTGAAACAAGCCTAAGGGAAATAAAGAAAAAATATTTAGATAGTAAGCAGGCTTTAGGTATATCTATCATTGATCCAAGAGAAGGACAGGTAGAGAAACATTTTATGGGGGAGGAGCTTGACAGAATTCATAATAGAATGAGATGGGAAGAAAGTAACTTTTGGACAAAATGCCCAAGAGTTGTGGAAAAATTGCTCTTCTCGCAATCAGATAAAACAATTGGTATTCAGATTGCTGATTTATTTTGTTATCCGATATTTAATGTTTTTGAATATGATAATAAAAAATATTGGCGGTATAACGAACAAACTCTGCCTAAATTACATAGAAGTCCAAATGGAATACTAGAAGGCTGGGGATTAAAAGTATTTCCCTAATTACGAAAAAAGACCTTCAGCAGAAGGCCTTCTTTCGATGGGCGCGATTACCTCGCGACCATGAATATCATACCACATACTTTACATATATACAAATATAACCCGTATAATTGAACTTAAGATGATCCATTTTGACCCAGTTGACATATTGTTTGATTTTTAACCATCTCTCATGCCTCCTGCAGTTCTCTCTATAACATAATACTTAATACATAATTGCTCTAATATAGCTTTTTCTTACATTCAGAGTTAAAATGAATTCAGAAGATGAGAAATAAGGATTTAACAAAAATAAAACAAAAGCACAAGGGTGTCGGGCACAGAAAACGTTTAAGAGACAGATTTTTACAATCAGGGTTAGATGGTTTTCTTGATTATGAAATAGTGGAATTACTTTTGACCTTAGGAACTCCCATGAAAGATTGCAAACAAATGGCAAAAGATTCGATAAAGATGTTCAATGGGCTCCGTGGTGTACTCGATGCTTCACTTGATAATTTGCAAAAAATTAAGGGGATAGGTTCGTCTAACGCTTTTGGTATAAAACTTTTTCAAGCAGTGTCTAAAAGATACTCTAAGGAACAAATACCAGAAAAAATTACACTAAATTCATCAAAAAAAGTAGCTGAGTATTTACAAAAATCCATTGGCGGAGAAGAGAAAGAACATTTTATCATGCTATCTCTAGATACACGAAATAGTCTGATAAAAATTAGTGATATTTCGGTAGGCACGCTTAATGCAAGCATTGTCCATCCTCGAGAAGTTTTTAAAGAGGCAATGCAATCCTCTGCCGCCCAGATTATCATTGCTCATAATCACCCATCAGAAAATCCAGAAGCTTCTCCGGAAGACGTAGCGCTTACTAGGCGTCTTGAAGAAGCAGCAAAAATCCTTGGTATTGAACTTCTTGATCATGTTATTGTTACTAAAGATAATTTTTCAAGCTTGAGAGAACAAGGTTTAATGCTATAAATATGTCTGACATAAAGCAGCTTACCGAAAAAATAAAAAAGTTCCGTGATGAAAGAAACTGGAAACAATTCCATAACCCCAAAGATGTTGCGCTATCATTAGTCTTGGAGGCAACAGAAGTACTCGAACACTTTCAATGGAAAAACCAAGAAGAAATTGAAGAGTATTTAAAAAATAACAAAGAAGCAATTGGAGAAGAATTAGCTGATGTTTTATATTGGGTTTTACTTATGAGTCATGATTTGGGGATAGACATAAAGAAAATGCTTGAGAAAAAGATTAAGAAGAATCGAGAGAAATATCCAGTAAAAAAATCTAAGGGGAAACATACTAAATACAACAAACTCTAACTATGATTCTTTACGAAGGGACAATTGAAAGCTTTAATGAAGACGTGATGCAAAATTGTATTGCAGACCGCACAGCGGAAAAGTATTTAGCATATTATAAAAGAAACCCTGGTGATTCTGAGTATCGTGCATGGAATTATTCATTAGCAATTTTAAATAACAGTTTTCAATATGCGGGGCTCAAAGATAACCATATAGTCGTAGAGTATGAGCTTCCTTATTCATCACGAAGAATTGATGTACTCGTTTTTGGACGTGATGCAACTGGTAAAGAAAGTGTAGTTATGATGGAATTAAAACAATGGTCAAATGAAAACGTTGAGGACTGTGAAACAGAAGGTAACGTAATCGTTGATTATGGTAAATTTTGGAAAGAGCAAGCACATCCAGCTTTACAGGTACAAGGATACCACTTTGA
>CAZRYK010000071.1:0-2470 GCA_964604315.1 uncultured Gammaproteobacteria bacterium | reverse complement strand
GGTTAAGGATTCTTGCTTTTATCTTAACCTTGTTCCATCTGACTTAGTATACCCGGTTGCCAACCATTGACAATTTTAGAGTTATGTGTTATACATCATTGTCATTAACTTTGCACTAACCTTTTTATTTATGACCTCAGAAAAGATCGCAGAAAAAGAACGCAAATGGAGTATGGTGGTTTTTGGCGGACTCCTTGTGTTAACGTCTTTTATTATTGCCGATACGGTTTCGGGTTTAACCCAGAAACCGGGTTTACAAAGACCCCGCGTTGCGTATTCTTCAAGCAATGGCTTTAACGCCTACCCGACGCATACACGACACACGGTGCATACGACCCCACGTTTTTATGTGCATACCGGCCACACTGTTGCGCGGAAATTTCCGTTCCCAAGCCATACGGTTCATACCACGCCGCGATTATATGTTCATACGCGGCACACGGTTGCAAAACAGTTTCCTTTCCCGGTGCACACGGTTCATACTTCACCCGGCGGATACCCCGTGCACACAAGACATACGGTACATACCTCTCCTCAAGTGAATGGCGCGTTTTCTCCCATTTCTGAACATCCATCATTGTGGGACACCTTTGTTGCGGCTATTCAGAGACTCTTTGCTTAACCGCGCACTCAAATTCTGATACCATAGGAGAGATGACTCTCTTATCTTTTTTAACCAGAACACCTTCGCGCGCCGCAGTGCGCAACGCCGCGCCTGCTGTTTTTGTGTTTCTCCTGCTGTTGACCATCCCGATGCTTTGGGACCCGCACTCAATTTATCCGTATGAATATATTCAAGGCCTTGCTTTTAGCTTTGGGGTTTTGGTCTTGCTCGCCTATACCATTATACAGATTTCTCGGCGGCAACCGATTTTCCTTGTTGTTCCCAAACGTTTTCACTTGTGGATCGCAGGGTTTGTCACATGCGCATTGTTCAGCATGCTGTTTGCCCAAAGCCGCAACGTCGCATTCTGGGGATCGGACATTCGGCACCAAGGTGTTCTTTTTCTTCTCTTTTGCGTTTTTTTCTTTTATATCATCACGTTCACTATTCGCCCGAAAATGTTGCCGTGGATCCTTATGAGTTTGCCGTTAGCCGGAACCATCTCGAACCTATGGGGGGTGGCCCAAGTTCTTAACAACATCACCCCGCGGGCGTTTGCCAGTTTTGGCCATGCGAACTTTTTTGCCAGCTTCCTTGTGGCAACAATCCCAATCACGCTCTATTTCTTCTTGCAAAAGAAAAAACCGCTTCTTTTTCTTTTCGCGTATTTTTTTCAATGCGTCGGATTGCTTTTAACGTATTCACGAGCAGGGTGGATTGCCGCGGCTTTTGGCATCCTCTTTCTTTCTGGCATATTTGTTCGGAAACTTTACCGTGAACACACCACGCCATTAAAAATCTTTTTGCCTCTTATTGCTGTGGCAGTGGCGACAATCTTTGCATACGCGGGCGTGAGGTTCATTTCCAATGCCGCGGCCGGGGACTATTTGTTGTTCAGCGGTCGGGAAAGCGTGAGCGGCAATCCGTTGGACGATCGGGTAAAAAATATTGCAGATTTTTCATCAGGCTCGGGCGCGATTCGCGTCTACATTTGGAAAGATTCTTGGGATATTATTAGGGCGTATCCGATTTTTGGCGTGGGCCCCGACAATATGCAACAAGTCTATGCGCGATTTTACCGTGATGAACCCATGCGTCCCGACATTTCGCGCAACATGATTGCGGACCGCGCGCATAATGAAATTCTCGATACGCTGATTTCTTACGGCATCGTGGGGCTGATATTTTATGCAGGGATAGTTTTGACTATTTTATATTACGCTCTACGGTCTCTTTTTCGGCAATCAGAAAACGCGCTATTGCTCGGCGCACTTACAGCATCACTCGTGGGATTATTATTAAACAATCAATTCGGCTTTTCGGTCACCGTGACGTCGATGCTTTTTTGGACGTTTCTTGCGATGATTGTTATTCTGACGAACACTACCAAGAACCGGCCGGTGAAAATTTCCCTTCCGCATAGTCGCGGGTTTGCTGTTGTCGGGCTGGTTTTTGCTTTTGCGTTGAGTTTGCGCATTGCCATTTTTCCGTTTCTTGCCAGCCATTCGGCGTTACCGGATTCTGATAACAGCGAACAATCCACGCGCGATCTTGAAAACGCCATTGCTTTAGCGCCACAGGAATATTATTATCATTTTCTTCTTGCGTCGTTGTATCTCGACCAAGGTTTGCAAACGCAAGGCGAGGATCAAGCATCCTTTTTTGCACTTTCTGCAAATGAGCTTATACAAGCGCACGGCCGCGGTCTGGATGATCTGACATTTTATACCTCGCTTGCGACAACGTATGAAGCGAGGGGGGAAACCGAACTTTTTTATGAAATGCGAAAAAAGGCGCAACAAGCGGCGCCGAAAATGAACCTCCCTGCGGCAAGCCGCAGGGTATCAGAGGAAGGCAGACTCTGAA
>CAZRYK010000070.1:0-2521 GCA_964604315.1 uncultured Gammaproteobacteria bacterium | reverse complement strand
TTTTTGAATATCGTTGGTGATCCCGGTGTAAAAAGTTCCGTCGCAACATTCCAGAATGTAGAGAAACCAGGGTTTCTCCTTTTTGGAAGGGGAGGGGGCCTTTTTTTTGGCCATTCCGTCGAGCATCTTTTTGTATTTTGGCTTCATCCTTTTTTTAATTCCAGATTTGACACCATTTCGACTTGAGCCTTACAATGGTACCTTCTATACAGAGGAGGATACCACCATGATATGGAAAACTCTTGGGGTGTTGTGCTTTGCGGCCGCAGGCGCCATGTATGTGATCGGCGGCAACTCGTCTCATCTCACTGAACTGAAAGATTTCTTCTGGGTTCCCCTGCCGCCTGGAATACTTCTGTTTTTGATTGGAAAGAAAAAGAAGAGTTGACCCCTTGGTCATCTGTTTTTCTTGATTTGTTGTTTGAGTGTTGCGGCCTCCTCGTCTGAAATGCGGCTGAGTGTTTCGGAATCTTCGGTTCCACACGCGAAATATTCGTAGTTGAGATTGTAATGAAAATAAGCCCCGCACTCGGGGCATTGGTACAGGGTGTCGCCGTGGCCGCCCGAAACATCGGAGGCGATTTCACTTAGGGAACCGACGGCGGGGGGAAGTTTGGTGGCGTCCTCTTCCCAGCCATATTTGGAGTAGCCCGTTTCCGTTTTGCCGATTGATTTGCAGGTTAAACAGTTTTTTTTCATCTTGTATTTTGGTTTCATGAACGAGTCGAATGGTTTTTTGTGGCTCAAGCATGGGAGCTCACGCGGCTTTTAATCGTTTTATACCATCCGCGATCAACAAACGCATAAGCACCTGATAAGGAACTCCTCGCTTATTTGCCAATGATTTGAGTTCATCAAGCAAATCTTCTTCGAGAGCGACACTCGTGGGCTTGCGGCGACTACCTTTAAGGCGACTCATACCGGCTATGATTGCATCCGTATTAAAAGTGATGTTGTCATAAGCTTTCAATCTTTTGGCGTACGTCTTCATAAAGCTTCCTTTCTTTGCGACTGGCAATGCGACAACTAATCGGCCGCACGCGACCATCGCGTATGGTAAAAACTACCGACAGCATTCGTCCTTCTTGAGAAGGACCAACAACACAAAGCCGTTCTTCATCCACTGAAGGAGAAACTTGTCTCCCGATAGGAACACCCATTTTAAGGGAAAAAACTGATTCAATTTCATCGGTATTGACCCCATGTTTTATGGAGCTTTTGCTTGAATTTCCTTTATCCCATTCAAACTCGAATAATTCATTTTGCAGATACCAATAAGCAAGCCAAAGGATGAATTTAAACTGAGCCATGTACAACAATATAGTACACTATACTAATGGGATTGGCAAGGTTGGAATTTACAGGCGGCTTTTAATTGACTCGAGTCAAGATTTGACCTCTTTTTTTTAATTCCACGCCATAGTCATGCAACTCCATAAGTCTCTCGCCCACAATGCCGGTTGGGCCTTTGAAATTTTCGTTTAACCTTTTTTGCCATTCCACCACTCTATTCATCGCCATTACTCCATTGGGTCATAAGAAAATTCTACCCAACTCGGCGCGGCCGGCATTCCGGGCGAGGCGGGCGGCTGTTTTGTATTCTCGGATGTTTTGGCTCTCTAGCAAGATCAACAAATCAGACATGCGCCGCATGACCGTTGACGATAAGCGCCTTGGGTAATTTACCGATACTTTTTGATGCTTCGTAAATATCCACCGCTTTTTGGGCGTTTAGCCAAAACTCGGGGGAAGTATTTAGTGTTGCCGCCAACTTCAACGCAAGAGGAGCGGTAACACCGGTACGTCCATTAATCAGCCGGTTGATGACCTTCACATCGTAACCGATGTGGTCAGCCAGTTCTTTCTGTGTAAGCCCCAAGGGAGATAAATACTCTTCCTGTAAAATCTCGCCGGGAGTTGTCGGTTTTCTTTTAACCATAAAAACCTCCAAATTAGTGATAGTCCATGATGCGGACCTGTATAGGACCTTGGTCGGTCCATTCAAAAACAATCCTCCATTGATCGTTTACTCGAATGCTGTGCAAACCCTTTAAGTCTTTTTCCAAAGCCTCCAGGCAATTTCCCGGCGGCGATTTCAAATCATCCAGAATATGAGCGTAATCGAGCATGTCGAGTTTTCTGGCTACGATCTTTTTTACCCCTTGCCATGGGGCTTTTTTAGGAACTTTTCCGGTCTCAAAGAACTCTTTCAGTTCCTGCTTTGCAAAGGATTGTATAGCCATTAAACAGCTTATACCTTTATTAGGTATACCATATCAAGGTATTTATGACAAGGTCGGGATTAGATGCTTAAAAGAAACTTCCTCCGGGGAGTAAAAAACAAAAAAGCCCTTGGATTTTCAAAGGATTTTTTACTCATCCAAGATCAAAAACCAGAAATTCAGCGGCCTGTGGAGCCGAGAAACGGAGGATTTTTTCGTCGCTGATTGCCGCCCCGTCTCCCTCTCGAAGAGACTGGTTGTTGATTTTTATTACCCCCCGCATCACCTGAACCCAACCA
>CAZRYK010000069.1:0-3250 GCA_964604315.1 uncultured Gammaproteobacteria bacterium | reverse complement strand
CACTAGGACATTTCTATTTCCCCTTCAAGTAGGACATTTTAACTTCCCGCTAACATCCAACACCCGGTGTTTGACACTTTTGTGACTACGATATATACTTCGCCGTTCATTAGACTCCTCCCCTAATACCATTTCTACTGCAATGCATTCCTTTCGGCCAAAATCATTTCAACCTTTTTCGGCTTATACTCCGTATAGGCCTCAAAACGTCTTCAATGATTTTGTCTCGAAATGAATGCATTTCGTGACGAAAGCGTATTAAGGGACGAGTCTATTTTTTGGTATGAATAATACGCATCGTTTCTGGTGAGATCTTGTGTCGAAACTTCCCCAGAAAGGAGCGCGAATGGGCGACAATGAGACCGCCGACGCGGTCGAGCGGGCGGTGTTTCGCGCCGCCGCCGCCGAGTTTCTGCCCAGCAAGAACTGCTGGGCCCGCCCGATTCGTGAGATCCTCGCGGCCCTCCAGGCCGCGGGGATCGACCCGACCCCCTTGCGGCTCGAAGCGCTTGCGGCACGCAAGCGCTTCGAGGCGGGGCTCCATGAGCTCCGCAAGTGACACACGCATGTACAACCGTTGGGGAAGCGGTGGTACATGCAACGACTGGCACGACGAACGTCGTTGTGCCAGTCTTCACTATGATCAGCTTCAACCTGCCGCCAGGTTGAAGCTCGATTAAAGGTTGACAATGTCCGAAACTCGCTTTCGAACATTGTTCCTTAAAAATTTCTTATCCCTTAAACCTTATCCCTCACTGCTGACAGCTGCCTGCCCGCCACCTGCCCGCCATGCTTCGCAAGGCGAGGCGGGCGGGTTGCCTGCGGCTTCAGGCGTTGGCAGGCGGGTCCGCTGACTGCTGGCTTGAGTTATACACAAATCCCCACGGTTTTTTATTGACACGCGGTAGAGATTTTTTATAATAATAATGGTTTTCGGTTTTGTTCTTTTTAAATCCCCTTGAGGATAGAGATTGTTTGTAACAAGTTCGAAGCAGGAGGCTAGAGTTCATCTTAAAAGATGAGCTCTAACAAACCGTTTCTGTTTTCAAGGGAATTTTCTTATCCCTGCGTTTTGCGCCACAAGCGATACTACCTGAAAAGGTAAGTGTTGCGGGCGCGGTATGCTAAATAAGAAGCGTGGATAGGATGCGCGCGAGCGCTCCTCCACCCAGCCGCTCCTAATGCGAGTGGCAAATCCCTTTTTCGCAGGCCAGGGGATCGATTGTCGCGAACCGCGATGTCTTTCCTCTTGCCTGCCTCAAGTTTTTAATAGGACTTCCGCGTTTGGCACCGAAACTCCCATAAGGCTAAGATTAATTATTATCTTGCTATCTTTCGTTTTCTTGACAGAAAACCAAATAAGGAGTATACTCCGTATTAGTTAAACTAAATTGGATTATATTCCTCACATGGAAACATTCTCACGGCTCCTTCAAATGCGTCTTCCTTCCAAGCAATCCGCCTTTCTTTGGGGCCCCCGTAAAACAGGGAAATCAACATATCTCTGGCAAACATTTCCGGAAAGTCTTTACTTTGATTTTCTGAAGACCGATGTCTTTTTTGAATTTTCTAAAGATCCCTCTCGATTTCGCGAGCAGGTTCTTGCCCAGCCGGCCTCTGTCCTCAAACGCCCCATTGTTCTCGATGAAGTTCAAAAGATCCCGAATATTCTTGATGAGGTTCACTATCTTATTGAGCATAACGCATTACGTTTTATTCTCTGCGGGTCAAGCGCGCGAAAGCTCAAACGAGGAAAGGCGAATCTTTTGGGCGGACGAGCATGGCGATATGAAATGTTCCCGCTCGTTTTCCCAGAGATAAAACAATTCAATCTTTTGCGCGCGCTGAATCATGGGCTTCTTCCTTCTCATTATGCACAGGAAGACGCCAAAAAATCACTTGTGGCGTATGTACAAGATTACCTTAAAGAGGAAGTGTTTGAAGAAGGGCTGACTCGGAATATTCCGGCATTTTCTCGATTCTTTGACGCTATGGGCTATTCCCACGGCGAACTTATTAATTATTCGAATATTGCGCGGGATTGCGGCGTTGATATGAAAACGGTTAAAGAATATTATCAGATCCTTGTTGATACCTTTCTTGGCTATTTTTTGGAACCATTTAAGAAAAGGCAAAGTCGCCAAGTCATTACCCGTGCCCCAAAGTTTTATCTTTTTGATGTTGGTGTTGCCGGCATGATCACAAAGCGAAACATTATGGAAGAACGCGGAGAGGATTTTGGTCGCGCATTGGAACATTTTATTCTTTTAGAAATGATTGCCTATCGGTCGTATCGCGAGAAAGATATAGATATTCGTTTTTGGAGGACAAAGTCCGGCCGTGAAGTGGACTTTATTTTAGGGCAGGGGGAAACTGCTATAGAGGTTAAGGGTACCCACCGTGTTGAGCGAACTGATGTGCAGGGTCTTTTGGCGTTTCGCGATGAATATTTACCGAAAAAACTTATTCTTGTGTGCAACGAGAAATCACAGCGACTTCATCAGGGGGTTCACATCATGCCATGGAAGGATTTTTTGCGTATGTTATGGGGTGGAGGTGTTTTGTAGTATAACCCTTGACAGAAGCAAAAAATCATGTATAATAGCTCGTTACACTCTTTTTAAGTTTTAAGAGGATTGTTTAACAATTTTTTGACCAGGTGATCAAGACGAATGTTCGTGCTTGTAGAGCTCATTTCAAAACCTCATTTCGGCTACAACGACAGGCTTTCGGGCTGCGGCTTGTTGCTCCGTCTCGATGTATTTCAATACTTCTCGACGTCCGCAACTGCGCCTCGCCATCGAAATCCCGCGTTTCGCCAAGAAAGCAGGTTTTGAAATGAGCTCCAGAATAGGCTCGCTTGATTACTTGGACACATACTTCACCCGCTTTCCCGCGGTTTTTTGTTATAAGAAGCGGCGGGGGATCCGACCTCTCTGGAGGTCGGATCCCTAGAAGTTCGGAACTTGAAATTTATGGTCTTACCACGTACCGCATGGTATGTGGTTATTCCCTTTTGACAAACCTTAGCCTCGGGTTTATACTTCTGGCATGTTCGTCGCACCGGTGGCTGTAACGGTCCGCAATGCGCCAGCAATGCTGGGCTTGCGCGCCGGCAAATACCGGATTTGGGGCAAACACGTCGCTTTCGAAAGGAGCAATCCCATGAAGCGACAGAAACGCCAGGGCCTGACCGTTACCGTTACCTTTTGGGTGCTTTTACACCATAGATTTCAGGCCACTCGGCCTG
>CAZRYK010000068.1:0-3526 GCA_964604315.1 uncultured Gammaproteobacteria bacterium | reverse complement strand
CAGGTTAACGGAGAAGATAAAACGTCCGATGTCTTGTACGGCGTTGCCCACAGGGGTTCTAAATTGCTGGGAAGCGTGACTTCAACATTGGCAACACGCGTTAAGGTTCCGGGCTGTTTTTGAATCAATAAACTGTACGTGCCTAATTTTTTTATCCATCCTTGCGCGGCGATTTTCCACGGCAATGTATATGTCACCGACACTTGTGAAGATTGCCCAGCCTCGGTCAGCACCCAATTGCCAAAAACCGTATACTCCCCTTCTTGGCCAATGTGCATGCCGGTTCCTGCATCGATCGACGCTTCGCGATAATAAGACTTCCAGTCGGCATCTTCTTCCAAACCTTCCTGCGGATAGTAAAAAAGCCGAGGGTCAAGATCGTCAAAACCTGATGCGGAAAGAAAGGTGCTACCTTTCGGGACATAAATGCGCATAAAATCTTTATTCACCACGCCAGTAAATGCGCCCGCCGGATCGCCTTTATGCGTTCGCGTAATGGTTAATGTGTTCGTCACGCTTCCGTCTTCTTCAATAGATACTTGTAAATCGGCAAGTTGCTCAATGGAAAGATCGGTTTTGCCGCCCGTAATGTTGGTATCGACCATCATTAAATAATCGACCGGAGTTTCTAGCATGCGCCCGCCCCATCCTAAAGCCTCCACGTTTTGTTGCAATTTTTCATCGTCAAACGCCAACAACAAATGTTTTTCCGACAATAATTGGTCCAACGCGGTTAAGAGTGCAAGATGATCAACATCCGGCGATGAAAAAATTTGTTCCATCAACTTTGGCGCAAGATCGGAAATAATTCTTTTAGGTTCGTCCGTGGTTTTTTTGGATTCAATGTCTTCCAATAACACGTCTACCACATTATCTTTATCGATGACCACGCTGTACTCTGCGGTCATGTCTACCGGCCCAATGATTTCTAACAACTTCGAGAGCACAAACGGGTCTATTGCCAACACGCCATCGGTGGACGGCCCGCCGCTTTGTTGGTAAAACCAGCGAATTTTTTCGGCGGATTGTTTAAAATCCGGAAAGTAGTTGGCATCTTGAAATTGCCATTTGTCGTTGGCAAGAAGCAAAGGCGCTGGCGGAATAATGCGTGCCAACGATTGCCCGCTCACGTCGTACGCCCCGCCGCCCGGGACTTCTAATTCTTCCATCACGCCATCACGTACGCGCATTAACGCAAACGAGCCAATGAATCCGCCGGTGGGACGAAGCTCTGCAGAGTTTTGGAACACGAGCAAATAGCGTTTGTCCTGATCAAAACCCAGCAACCCTAAAAGAATGGTGTTCATTTTGCTAAACCTGTCCAGATAATCAGAAATGCGCGGAACCGCCGATTGCATCATGGCAATGCGATCGACGTAGGCTTCGGGCACTGCTTCTAAATCGACTTGCGCGACATCGTCACTTGCGGCAGATAATTCTTTTTGCACCTCTTCAAAGTTTCCGTTGAAGTCTTGCAGAACATCGTACAGCACGCGCCCGTTTTGATTTTCAGAAAGCGGCGCGATAGATGCGGTTAACAATTCTGCCGCTCGCGCTAAATGTTTACCTGTCGAAACCAAACTTTCCGCGCTTTTGGCTTCTTTAATCGGAATAAAGGTGGTTAAATATTCAAAGCGGCGAATTTCTTGCTCGGCCTCCATAAAAGATGCGGCGGCAGAGGCAAATTGTTGTTGCGCGGCTTGGGCATTTAATTCAGAAACGGCGCGACCGCCTTCTTCCAACGCGTCAACTGCTTCTTCGGAAGCCCCCAACACGCGGGTTTTGGTTCCAACAGCATCGTAGTACATGCCAATACCGGCGATGGGCAAAATCACCAGCGCGGCAACAAGAGTAAAACGGTACACCGGAATCAGCAAACGGCCGCGGATTCGGATGCGGCGTTTGACGACGGGCGGTTCCGGCACTTCATGGGTTTCAAGAATCGGTTCAAAGGCTTTGGCATTTTCTTCTCGGCGTTCCGCAGTTTTTTGCTGAAGTAAATCTTCAATGGAATGCGTTGGCTCATAACTTAACTGCTCGTATGCATTCGGCATGGCGGCGATTTCTTCCGGGGGTTCAGGCGCCTGCGTTTGGCTAAAAAAGTTTTCAACGGGGGCTAGTGTTTCTTCTTGTTTTTTGCGTCGGGCCCATGGTCGTTTTGCCGGTTTTTCAAAATGCGCCGCTTCTTCTTGCACCTTTTTTTTGCGCAAATCTAAAATATTCTCGGTCGGGACGCCGTCTGCGCGTTTGGAAGGGGGTGTAAAGGAAACTTTAGGCATGGAAAGTTTTTTGAATCACGTCGTAGGTTTCTTGGGCCATACGATCCCAGCGATACTTGGAAACTTGCGCCCGACCTTTTTGGATGAGCTCTTCGCGTCGATCCGGGTTTTCGGAAATCTCGTTCAGACTGCGAACAATGTCAGCAGGGTCTTCGGAGTTAAAAAGAATAGCGGCGTCTCCTAAAATTTCTGGCAAACACGAGGCATTACTCGACACCACCGGGACGTTATAAAGCATGGCCTCCAGTGGCGGCAGACCGAAACCTTCGTACTTCGATGGGAACACATAGCTAGTGGCGTTTTCATAAACCAGAGACAAATCCCCGTCCGGCACAAACCCGGCAAAAATCACATTGTCCACAGAATGTTCCTCGCCCGTTTCACGCTCCAAACGCTCATAAAAATATTCTTTTCTGCCCACTAACACCAAGTGATATTCCGGGTGGGTTTGGCGAAACGTCTGGAATGCATGGATGAGCGTTTCAAGATTTTTGTGCGGGTAGGCGTTCCCCACATATAAGAAATAGGGTTTGACGATGCAATAATCTTCGAGCGTGTGGGTCGGTTTTTCTTTTGTGCGCTCGGCGGCCTCGTAGGTGACACTCACTTTTGCGGGCGAAATGCCGAACGTTTTAACAATATCTTCTTTGGTGTAGTTCGAAACCGCCAGAACATGTTTTGCCCGTTTTACCGCTCTACTAATGGTAAGATGGTAGCCGGCCATTTTCACCGCGAGCTTGAACGGCCCCAACATACTTGCTCGGCGCGTGGGAAAATGATGAATAATGAGATCGTGAATGGTGACAATGTACGGAACAGGATTAAGAAGCGGAACATTATAATGCGGATACAACATGGCCTGAACGCCGGATGCGCGAATGAGCTTTGGCATTTTCATCTGCTCGGCAACCGTGTACCAACGAAAATCCGCCAAAACTTTGTGAAACCGAGGATTGCGGAATGTCACCGTGGCGTAATCGCGTTTTTGCAAAAAACAGATGTACTCGTTTTCGTGGTCAATGTCTTGCAAGTGCAAAACAAGCTCCTGTGTATAACGCCCTAAACCTTTTTCCTCGGGCCCGAAGAACCGCGCATCAATTCCGATTTTCATATTTAGGATGTATTCGTCTTTTCTTTCTTCCTTGTGGATAAGATTATACCACAAAACTGCCTTCTACACCAAGAAACTTTTGCTCACTTCAAACCACTAGCGCAAAACCCAGTTAACGATTAAAGTTTTGTCCTAT
>CAZRYK010000067.1:0-4001 GCA_964604315.1 uncultured Gammaproteobacteria bacterium | reverse complement strand
ACTATGAAAGCATCAGATTTATTCGTAAAAGCGCTTGAGAACGAAAGTGTTGAGTATATTTTTGGTGTTCCGGGAGAAGAAAATCTTGATTTCTTGAACTCTCTAAAAAATTCTACTATACGTTTTATTATAACCCGTCACGAGCAAGCGGCAGGGTTCATGGCAGCAACATACGGGCGGTTAACAGGAAAAACTGGCGTATGCCTGTCGACGCTCGGTCCCGGCGCGACAAACCTTATGACATCAGCGGCATACGCTCATCTTGGAGGTATGCCATTACTTATGATCACCGGACAAAAACCGATCCGGACGAGCAAGCAGGGGCATTTTCAAATCGTTGATGTGGTGGAGATGATGCGCACGGTAACGAAGTTGAACAAGCAAATCGCAAGCGGCGATCGTATCCCATCTCTTGTTCGTGAAGCATTCCGTGTGGCCGAGGAAGAGCGTCCCGGCGCGACGCATCTTGAACTTCCGGAAGATATTGCGTCGGAAGAGTCATATGCGCAAGTGTTTCCCGTTACATCCGCGCGAAGACCTTCGGCGGAGTCAAAAGCAATTTCAAAGGCGATCTCAATAATTGAAGACGCAAAGCGCCCACTTATTCTCGTTGGAGCCGGAGCAAATCGTAAGCGCGTGTCAAAGATGCTTGATGAATTTATTCATAAAACAGGTATTCCATTTTTTACCACTCAAATGGGAAAGGGAGTGATTGATGAGCGCAGCCCGTTGTATCTTGGTACCGCGGCGCTTTCAGAGAACGATTACATTCATTGTGCGATCAAGCGCGCCGATCTCATTGTAAATATCGGGCATGATGTTGTTGAGAAGCCGCCGTTTATAATGCATCGTGACAGCACGCAAGTGGTACACATAAATTTCTATTCCGCGAAAATTGATGATGTCTATTTCCCACAGCACGAAGTGATTGGCGATATCGCAAATGCTCTCTGGCAAATTAAGGAAAAAATAGCCCCACGGGATCATTGGGATTTCGATTATTTTCTCCGCATCAAGAAACATCTTGATACACACATTCATACATATGATGATGACGCTCGCTTCCCTATTATTCCGCAACGTATCGTGGCAATAGTGCGAGATACTCTTCCCGACGACGGTATTCTCTGTCTTGATAATGGCATGTATAAAATTTGGTTTGCACGAAATTATACCGCCTATGGACCCAATACGATTCTACTCGACAACGCGCTCGCGACCATGGGTGCTGGTTTTCCTTCCATGATTACCGTAAAACTTGTTTATCCAAGGAGAATGGTTGTGGCGATATGCGGTGATGGAGGTTTTATGATGAATTCACAGGAACTTGAAACCGCGGTGCGCTTGAAACTTCATCTTGTCGTTCTTTTAGTGAATGATAATGGCTTTGGAATGATACAATGGAAGCAAGACAATATGAAGTTTGAGAGATTTGGACTTTCGTACGGCAACCCAGATTTTAAGAAGTACGCGGAAAGTTACGGCGCGCGCGGATACAAAATAGAAAGCGCGGACGAACTTGCTCCGAGATTGGAGCAATGCCTCGCGGAAGGCGAAGGGGTTCATCTCATTGAGGTTCCTGTGGACTATTCTGAAAATGTTCGCGTGTTGAGCAAAGAGTTATTAGAAAAAACATGTAATTTGTAATATCTATGATTGTATCGAAAAATCCAGCAACAGAGGAAGTCATCGCAACATTCAAAGAAGATTCCGACAAAGAAGTACAAGCAAAACTTGCCCTTGCTGAAAAAGCATTTGAGATCGTGAGGCCGATGCCGTTTGAAGAGCGAGCGAAGCGTATGTATCAGGCGGCGGCTCTCTTGCGGGAACGAAGCCAAACGTACGGTGAATTGATGACCAAAGAAATGGGCAAGCCGATCGCCGCGTCCATTGCCGAAGTGGAGAAGTGTGCATGGGTATGCGAATATTATGCTGAGCGCGCGAAAGAGATACTGCAAGACGAAACGATTGAGACGGATGCGCAAAAAAGTTACGTGCGATTTGACCCTCTTGGCGTCGTTCTTGCCGTTATGCCTTGGAATTTCCCATTCTGGCAGGTGATACGGTTTGCCGCGCCGGCTCTTATGGCCGGAAATGTGGGGATTCTGAAGCATGCGTCAAACGTCCCCCAAAGTGCGTTGGCGCTCCAAGAAGTATTTTTAGACGCAGGATTTCCGAATGGCGCGTTTCAAGCATTTTTAGTCGGGTCACACAAGGTAGAATCAATCATCCAGGACCATCGCGTAAAAGCGGTAACCCTCACTGGCAGTGAATACGCGGGAAGTCAGGTCGCAATGACAGCGGGTCGCGAAATCAAAAAAACAGTACTGGAACTTGGTGGGAGCGATCCATTTATCGTGCTTGCTGACGCCGATCTTCCGTATGCGTGCGAGATCGGAGCGAATGCGAGATTGCAGAATGCCGGGCAAAGTTGCATAGCCGCGAAACGATTTATTATCGTAAAAGAACGCTATGAAGAATTTATTGAACGTTACAAGGAAAAGTATGAGCGTTTTATCGTTGACGATCCAATGGATACGTCAACGAATGTGGGCCCGCTCGCGACCGAACAGGTTCTCAAAGATGTTATGCAACAAGTCGATGAGAGCGTGAAGAAAGGCGCGCGAGTGGTTGTAGGAGGAAAACGGAAAGAAGGAAAAGGGTATTTCTATGAGCCGACAATTCTTGCCGATGTGCAAAAAGGAATGCCCGTATATGACGATGAGGTGTTCGGTCCGGTTGCCGCAATCATCAAGGCAAAAGACGAGGAAGATGCGATCCGCATAGCCAATGACACGAGTTTCGGACTCGGGTCATCCTTGTGGACAGAGAATACGAAACACGCTGAAGAGATTGCTTCTCATATTGAGGCAGGGAACGTTTTTATAAACGGTATGGTCAAATCCGACCCGCGTCTTCCGTTTGGTGGAATGAAACGATCCGGCTACGGGCGCGAACTTTCCCATTATGGGATGAAAGAGTTTGTAAATATAAAGACTGTGTGGATAGGCGCCCCCACCATATTTCAAAAAGAATGAGCTAGAGCTCATCTCAAAAATAATCTTCCGGCCATTTTGACGCCGTTTGGCCTGCAACGGCTTCAGAACTCGTCGGAATACTATGGTATTCCTCCTCGTTCTTCAACCGTTTCGGCACAAACGGCATTCAAAATGCCTGGTAAGCTATTTTTGAGATGAGCTCTAATTAAATGTTGTATATGAAAGAAAAAATCAAAAAACTTATGTCTATCGTTGCACCAGTTTTCGGAACTGGCGCAGTGGGCGTCTGCCCGCTCTGCTGGGCGGCATCTGCTTCATTCCTTTCTTACATCGGTCTTGGAGTGCTCGTTCCCTTTTGGCGGAAAATCGCTATTGCTTTTCTGCTCCTAGGCGCCATTGGCTTCATTGTCGATTATCGCCGCCATCGCAACATTGTTCCTTTGATACTTCTGATTGCGGGGGGAACGACGCTTTACTTGGGACGATATCTATTTGTCATCCAGCCAGAATTTCATATCTTTTCCGGCGTTCAAGGATTTGCTGGTTGGCCAATATGGGGTTTGGGCGCACTTCTGATTATTGCGGCGGTTGTGTATAATCGCCTGTTATTCAAAAAACCAAAACAACTATGAAAAAATTTATAACCATTGCCGGCATTTGTTGTGCCTTGCCACTCATTATTGTGGCTATTATTGCATTGTCTGGTCAAAAATCATCCACGACGAAGCAATCCGAAAATGCGCCTGTCTCCGCAATTGTTGAAGGGACTCCTTCAGTCGAGGCCTTATTTCCTGATTTCAGTCTTACCGAAGTGAGCGGCGAGACCATTACGCGGGATTCCCTGAAAGGCAAGCCGACTATCGTTTGGTTCACCGCCACATGGTGCACTCCGTGCCAGATCGGCGCAAAAAAAGTTGCTCAACTGCAAAAAGAACTTGGCGACGACAAGCTTAATGTGCTTGTCGTCTTTGTTGATCCAAAGGAATCAGCGAGCGATCTGCG
>CAZRYK010000066.1:0-4064 GCA_964604315.1 uncultured Gammaproteobacteria bacterium | reverse complement strand
AGCACACCTAACACAAAAAAACGCCTTTTCAGGCGCCAGAAATTTAACGGTATCCTCTGGGCCGCGGGGTACACAGTGGGTTTGTAATTAGTGTGAGTAGTTTGCCCGCCTCGCCGAAGACGGCGAGTCGAGGCGGGTAGTTAGGGGTAAATTTTTGCTGGAATATTTTAAATAAAGTTCTACCTTACGCAAACTACGAATTACTAACGACGTATTACACAAATTTTTGCGCCAGCAAAAATTTACACGCAGGGGCGGAGGGAATCGAACCCCCATCGTTCGATTTGGAGTCGAACATTCTACCACTAAACTACGCCCCCAATATTATCACGGAAAGATTTCCATATAGCCTCAATCTCTGAAAGCATCTTTCCATCATTATAGCGTATAGAGATACATCCTGGATAATCGACTTTTTTGCGTTTTCCTGTATGAGCTTTTTGATAGGTCTTTAAGAATTGGCTTAAAGGAATTCCCGTTACGTGAGACCAAAACTTTTTCTGCTTCTCTTCGTTATGGTAGTTGTGTAGATGCAAACAAGCCTTAAACTTTTTTTCATCAACTGCGAAACTAGACCTAAACAACTTTAAGAATGTTGATACAAGAGTAGGATCTGAATTGATAAATCGAGCTGAATATCCTGTTTTCGCCCCCTCGCACCAGTACAAAAGTGCGCAAAGTAGACGATTCAACTTCCTTGAGTATTGTATACTGCTTACTTCTTTATTACTCTCTATATAAATATTTTGAAGGAACGATTCCTTTTTTCTTCTTCGCGTCAGAATTGCATGAACCCTTCCTGACTCTACTCGCTGATATATTCTCGATGACGCTATTGAATCTAAGGGAGTAGAGCGCAACCACAAGGAAGCCGACCCTTTCGAAATCCCCAATATATGAGATATCTCATTAAGAGAATACCCTTTTTCTCTGAGAGAGACGGCCTGTTTCTTTTTTTCTTTTTTCATTTTTGAACCTTATAATATAGTTATATTATATAGGATTCTGAAAAAAGATCAAATTTTTGTTTCTTTGTGTACCGTGTGTTTTTTACAAAAACGGCAGTGCTTTTTCAATTCTAAACGCGCTTTGATCTTTTTTTTGTTTTTGTAGGAATGATACCCCACGCGTTTGCATTCGGTGCATTCCAGACCAATAATATTTTCTTGATTTGGCATATATTTAGGTTATATCAGCTGACAGCAGTCAGCAGACAGTTTTTTTATGTTAATCTTTAGTTTCTGACAGCTGATAACTGACGGCTGTCTTGGAGCCGGAGAGAGGATTTGAACCCCCGACCTTTCGCTTACAAAGCGATTGCTCTACCACTGAGCTACTCCGGCAGTAACGTACTCTCACACAAGGGTAGCGCAGGGCTTTTAGGAGACTTCGAGTGTAGCGAGAAGGCTCCGTGAAGAAAGCCCGAGAACTCTTGTGTGAGATAAGGGGGATCATCGCGTCTGCCGCAATGAGTCCATGACATAATGGACTCATGAAGGCAAAAGCGATCGATCACCCGCGGTGGGCCGGGTTGGATTCGAACCAACGAAGGCGCAAGGCCAACAGATTTACAGTCTGTCCCGTTTGACCGCTTCGGTACCGACCCTCGTCGCAGCAAAGCTGCGACCTTAGAATCCAATCATAGATTGAATTCAACGGTCTCCGCCTGCTGCTCCTCTCCACAAAAATCAGTGCTCGCGTCGTCGCCTGCGATCCTCGTTACACTACGGTTCTCGGCGACTTTAGCTGCGCTTCCGATTTTTGTGGAATTTTTTCAAAGATCTATTTTGAAAGAAAGCGTGGCTTGCCGCCCCTAATTACACATTACAAATTACGATTTTTTTAAAGAACTCTTGAGCCGATGCGGGGAATTGAACCCCGGGCCTAATCCTTACCATGGATTTGCTCTACCGCTGAGCTACATCGGCACGGCGATCAAAACACCTTTTAAGATTTCTTCCCTTTAATCTTCATCTGCAGTACGCGTTCTTCGAATTCATTGATCTTTTGGTTTTCCGGATTCACTTCGCGCAAAATTCCCAATGTCTTTTCGGCTAAATATTTATCGCCGGCTAAAATCGCAAGGTCGGTTTGCACATCCAAGTACTTCGGATTATTCCCGCCCAACTCAATAGCTTTTTCAATCGATTTTAGGGCCAAGTTCACGCGTCCCAATTCTCTAAACGCGGACGCAACATCGGCATGCACTTCCGGTTCGTCGGGTTTAATTTTCAAGGCATGCGACAGCGACGCGCGAGCGTGCACATAATCTTGTTGCTGTAAATATACTTCACCCAAACCCTTGTACGCTTCAAAGTTCCGCGGGTCGATGCTAATAACATCAATATACTTTTTCTCGGCTTCCATGTAATTCCCCTCTTCCACCAAACCCGCCGCCTTGCCAAGAAGATCAATCACGGTATTCTTATTCTGCGAAAGTGTTGCCGAGCCGGATTTTCCACTTTCCGATTTTTCGCGGTAATACTTTTCCCATTTTACCAACTGTTGGTACAGAGCGCTAAAACCTTTTGCGAATACCTGCCACAGAGGTTGAAACCACCCGCTGAACCGTTGATTCGCGCTCGCCATTTTTCGGCGCAAACGCTCTTCGGTCAAAAGCGTTTTAACGCGCGCATGATGCTCGCGCGACATGCGGGAAAGATCAATAGTTGCAAGAACCGGAAACTTGCGAATGATCATTATAATCATTCCGGCCGCACTGACTCCCAAAATGGTCCACGACAAGATATCGATGAGCATGATACGTATATTACATGCTAAACCGCACGAAACGATTGATGTGAATATTTTCTCCCATTTGCGTCACAGCGTCGGTTATTAAATCTTGCACCGTCTTTTTCTCATCTTTGAAAAACGGTTGATTCAGCAGACACATTTCTTCATAAAACTTTTGCAACTTGCCCTCGGCGATTTTTTCGAGCATGGCTTCAGGTTTGCCGTCGTTTTTTAACTGTTCTTTGTAGATTTCTTTTTCTTTTGCTTTCACTTCTTCCGGAACATCTGTTGCGCTCACATAACTCGGGTTACTCGCCGCCACTTGCATAGCCAGTTCATGCGCAAGATTTTTAAATGCGTCGTTACGCGCCACAAAATCGGTTTCGCAAGCCAATTCGACTAACGCCGCGACTTTGCCATTGGAATGAACGTAATGGCCAATCACGCCTTCAGACGCTTGTCGATCCTTTTTCTTTAAAGCAATCTTTTCCCCTTTTTTGCGCATCAATTCAATAGCTTTGCTCATATCGCCGAAAGCTTCTGTAAGAATGGCTTTAGCGTCCATGACCCCAGCGCCCGTTGCTTCGCGGAATTCTTTGATCATGTCCATGGTAATATTCATAAACGTTTCGCGGAATTAAGACTCTTTTTGTTGGGCGACCTGAAACGCGGCAACAATGTTATCTAAGATATAGGCAATAGCTTTCGTTGCATCGTCGTTCGCCGGAATCGGATACGCAATGCCGTCCGGATTAACATTCGTGTCGCATACCGCGATGATCGGAATACCTCGGCGTTGAGCTTCGCGCAATGCCGTTTTTTCTTCTTTAATGTCTAAGAGAAAAATCGCATCCGGTAAACGCGTTAAGTTCTGCACGCCACCCACAAGAAATTCTAGGCGTTCAATCTCTTTTTGAAAATCCAGCCGCTCTTTTTTGGTGTACTTTTCTAAGCGCCCCTCCTGCATGTCTTTTTTCAGTTTGACTAACCGTTGGGGTAGACGGGAGACCACCTCGAAATTGGTGAGGTAACCGCCGATCCATCGCTCGGTCAAATGCGGCATGTTGATTTTTTCTGCGGCATTCCGAACCAGCTCTTTGGCTTGCCGCTTGGTGCCTACAAAAAGAATGATTTTCTTTTCGGCCGCCAGCTTCTGAATGTAATCCAGAGCCGTACTAAATGCTTGTTGTGTTTTCTCTAAATCGATGACGTGGATACCGTTGCGTTCCCCAAAAATATAGGGGCGCATTTTCGGATGCCATCGCGATGTCTGATGCCCAAAGTGAACACCGGCTTTGAGCATGTCCTTAACCGATAAGTCATGCATA
>CAZRYK010000065.1:0-4071 GCA_964604315.1 uncultured Gammaproteobacteria bacterium | reverse complement strand
ACTAGGACATTTCTATTTCCCCTTCAAGTAGGACATTTTAACTTCCCGCTAACACTGACCGCTGGCGATTGACAAGATCCGCAAAGTTTGGTAGGCTCGAAACATTCATTGTTAAATCTGCGGGCCTCTGGATGTCGCTTGCACGCTTCTCGAGACCACGCGCACACTTTCAGCCTATGTTAGGAAAAAAGAAAAAAGAGAATATCATCAAAAAGTTCGGTAAAGGCAAAAACGATACCGGCTCTTCCGAAGTGCAAATCGCGCTTCTATCTGCAGAGATCGACGAGCTCACCCAGCATCTTAAACAACACAAAAAAGACCATTCCTCTCGACGGGGTTTGTTACGCAAAGTGGGCCAACGCCGACGTTTTTTGCGTTATTTAGAAAAGACCGACCCCAAATCGTTTGCCAAGCTTACGAAAGCGCTCAATATTAAAGTGCGCAAAAAAGAAACCGACGAAAAAGTCGCCACAGAAGAGGAAAATTAATTGACAAGTTTTTAGTTCCATGAAATCGCATGAAAATCAGCGCGTCGGCGTGTTCGTCGATGTACAAAACATGTACCACTCCGCCAAGAATCTTCACGGCGGAAATGTGAATTTTGAAAATGTGTTAAAAGTCGCAGTCGATACTCGGCAACTTGTTCATGCCTTTGCCTATGTGGCCGCATCGCAAAGCGGGGAAGAAGGCGGGTTTGTTGAAGCGTTGAACAAGCAGGGGTTCTATGTGAAGATGAAAGATTTGCAAGTGTTTTCCGGCGGCGCTAAAAAAGCCGACCGCGATGTTGAGATGGCCGTGGACACCATTAAGTTTTGCGACAAGCTCGATAGTATTGTACTTGTTACCGGCGATGGCGATTTTGTGCCGTTGGTGCATTACTTACAGCAAAAAGGTTGTGTGGTGGAAGTCATGGCCTTTGCCGAAAGCTCATCTTCGCGTTTGCAAGAAGCCGCGGATCGGTTCACGGATTTGTCGCAAGACACCAAACGGTTTATATTGGGGAAACACCGAGGCATGATTCCCAAAGTGAGCATAGATCGCTTTAATCCTATGCGCCCGCGCCCAAACGTCAACCCCGAGATTCGAAACGAGCATGAGAAAAAGTAGCATCATTATTGTTATCGCGGTTGTGGTTGTTGGCTATCTCCTGTTCCGGGGAGATAATGCCGATTTCGGGCTGAAGACCACGCAAGTGCAGAAGCAAGAAGCGCAAGACGTTGACAATACCAAAACTTTTGAAAGCGAACAATGGAAGTTTAAAGTCGACGTTCCGAACGTCGAAATGATCGCGTCAGCCAGCGGAGGGTTAACCACGTATGAGTTTGGGCCCAACAGTATTACGATTTTGCCGGAGAACATGGAATCGCTTTTAACGTCGGGCATCGGGAATCCGGAAACCAGCGACGCGGAATTGGGTTCTGCGCCGGCAACAAAAATTTCCGGAAGCAATGAACAAAATGGTGTGGATTTTACGCTGTACTATGTGAAGCACAACGGAAACGTTATTAGTTTTCAGGGGACGGCAGATTTTTTAGAAACCGTTCAAGAATCATTTAAAACATTTTAACAACCAGCAGTCAGCAGACAGCGGTCAGAAATAAGATAAGAGAAGTTTCTGATAAACTGACAGCCGACAGCTGAAAATTATTAATCTGGGTTTGTCTGACAACACATGAGCTTTCCTTCTTAAGGAAGAAGGAATCTCACAGCTGTCAGGCAAGCTCCAAACATTATGAGAGACATCAAAAAGTATGAGTTGGAGTGGGCAGGAGAAAAACTCACTATAGAGTTAGGTCGGTTTGCGGGTCAGGCGCATGGTGCGTGTACGGTGCAGTTGGGTGAGACCATGATTTTAGCAACAGCGGTGTTAGGCGGCGCGCCTCGCGACGGCATTGATTACTTTCCGCTCATGGTGGATTACGAAGAGCGGTTATACGCGGCGGGCAAAATTTCCGGTTCGCGTTTTGTGAAACGTGAAGGCCGCCCCACCGAAGAAGCGGTGTTAACCGCGCGCGTGGTCGACCGTTCCATTCGGCCGTTGTTTGATCAGTCCTTGCGCAAAGATGTGCAAGTGTCGATTACCGTGCTGTCCATGGACGACAAACATGATCCAGATATTTGCGCAGTTATTGGCGCGTCTTTAGCCTTAATGATTTCGCCGATTCCGTGGAGCGGGCCGTTGGCCGCTGTGCGCGTCACAGAGCTGGACGGCGCATTAATCGTGAACAGTTCTTTTGAAGAACGCAAAAATGCCCGAATGGATTTATTTGTGTCCGGAACAGACAAAAAAATCGTCATGATCGAAACTGCGGGCAAACAATGCCCCGACGATGTGGTGAAAAAGGGATTAGCCAAAGCGTTAGAAACATTGGCGCCGGTTGTTGAGCTTCTAGAAAAAATCCAACAAGAAATGGGCAAATCAAAAATCGCGATTCCAGTTGCCGAACTTACCGTGGAAGAAAAAGATGCCCGCACGCGCATTGACGCCATTGTCGAGCAGTTAGATATTCGTAAGGCTTTTGGTCATAAGGAAGCCGATGCCGCTAACCAAGCCATGAAAGAATTAAAAACCACTTTACAGCAATCGCTGGCAGACCAAAATCTTTCCGGTTTTCACTCCTATGCTTCAGAAAAATGCGAAGAGCGTATTGGAAGCGTCATGCGCGACATGGTCTTAAAAGAAGGTGTACGCGCAGACGGCCGTGCCTTAGACGAAATTCGTCCCATAAATTGTGAAATTGCTCTGCTTCCGCGAACTCATGGTTCCGGGTGTTTTACGCGCGGTGAAACGCAGGTGTTGTCGGTTGTGACGTTGGGCTCGCCCGGCGATGAACAGTTGTTGGATGGCATGGAAATTGAAGGTAGCAAACGCTTCATGCATCATTATAATTTTCCGCCGTTCTCTGTTGGCGAAGTTGCCCCTATGCGTGGGCCCGGACGCCGCGAGATTGGCCACGGCGCTTTAGCGGAAAAAGCTCTAGAACCGGTTATGCCAACAAAAGAAGAGTTCCCGTACACGATTCGCGTGGTGTCTGAAGTGCTGGAATCGAACGGTTCGTCTTCGCAAGCATCGGCCTGCGGTTCAACTCTAGCATTGTTAGATGCCGGTGTGCCGCTTAAAGCTCCGGTTGCGGGTATTGCTATGGGCTTAATTATGTCCGAAGATGAATCCGATTACCGCGTGATTACGGATATTAAAGATATCGAAGATCATAGCGGCTGTATGGATTTTAAAGTCGCGGGTACCATAGACGGCGTCACCGCGGTTCAGGTAGATATTAAATTAAAAGGTATTAGTTTAGAAGTTTGCGAAAAGGCTCTTGATGGTGCACGCAAAGCGCGGGAAGAAATTTTAGGAAAAATGGCCGCGGTAATTAAAGCGCCAAAAGAGTTATCGGCTTATGCGCCAAGAATCGAGACCTTGAAGATTGACCCGGAAAAAATTCGCGATCTTATTGGCCCGGGCGGAAAAGTGATTAACAAAATTATTGAAGAGACCGAAGTCGCCATTGACATTGAAGATGAAGGCATGGTGTTTGTGACAAGCGAAAACGCAGACGGCATGCGCAAGGCTATTGCGTTGATTGAAAATATTATTCGCGATGTCGAGGTAGACGCCATCTACACCGGAAAAGTTACGCAGATTATTTCCAACGACTCCGGAGATGTGGGGGCCATTGTGGAATTATGGCCGGGCAAAGATGGCATGGTGCACATTTCAGAATTGCAATGGGCGCGAACAGAACATGTGTCAGACGTAGTGAACATTGGTGACGAAGTGAAAGTGAAAGTGTTAGATGTCGATAAAGAACGCGGACGAGTTTCATTGTCCATTAAAGCGTTGATGGAAAAACCCGAAGGGTTTATAGAACGACCGCGGTTCTCTGGCGGCCGAGGGCATGACAGTCGTGGGCCACGGCATATTCCCCGACGTCCCTTCCGACATTAATTCATGTATGCTCTTGAGAGCCTCGCACTGCGGGGCTCTCTTTGAAGACAGTTTTTGTCTTGAACACTAAAACTAGATTTTTCCCTGCGGCTTGCCGCAGGGTACCTTGCAAGGGAAAGTTT
>CAZRYK010000064.1:0-4250 GCA_964604315.1 uncultured Gammaproteobacteria bacterium | reverse complement strand
GCAAACCTATCTACAAAATTGCCTCAAGCCTGTTCCATTTGACTAGGAATACCCCATATTTCAGCGTTGACCAAATGTCTATTTTCGCGTACAATAGATTTGCGCAAATGACAGGCGCGAATAGGCTTTTTGTATGTCCGGACACAGTAAATGGTCACAAATTAAACACCAAAAAGGCGCGGCAGATAAAAAACGCGCGAATTTGTTTACAAAGATTGCCGGTCTTATTGTGGTGGCGGCGCGCGAAGGCGGAGGCGACGTAGAGACGAATTTCAAATTGCGTTTAGCAATCGATAGAGCCAAAGCCGCCAATATGCCCAAAAATAATATTGAGCGGGCGATTGACCGCGGCACGGGCAAAGACACCGAAGGAGCCGCGCTAGAAGAAGTGGTCTACGAAGGGTTTGGGCCCAACGGTGTGGCGTACGTGGTAAAAGTACTTACCAACAATCGGAATCGTTCGGCGGCCGACGTGCGCACAATTTTTTCCAAATATGGCGGTTCGCTTTCTGGGGTTGGCTCGGTGATGTGGATGTTTAAAAATCGCGGTGTCTTGACGATTGCCAAAGAAGATTTTGGCGAGCTTTCCGAAGAACAAATTGAGCTCCTGGCTATCGATAACAATGCGGTCGATGTGCAAACCGAAGAACAAGGCGTTACCATTATAAGCGAACCTGAACATCTAAAAAGTTTGCAACACACTCTTGAAAAAGCGCAGGTGCATATTACCGATGCAACGGTTGAACTTGTCCCCACTACCACGGTGTCGGATACGCATGCAATAGAGCACAACACAAAACTCCGCGACGAATTGGATGAATACGATGACGTAATTAGCGTGGCGCATAATTTATCTTCTACCCCTTCATGACAACCCAACCAACGATCGTTTTAGGAATTGACCCAGGGTTTGCCATTGTGGGCTGGGGCGTTATCGAAATCGCCGGAAAAGAAAAAACGGTAAAAGGGCTTGGCGTCATTCGCACCGCGACATCGCAAAGTTTCCCGGCGCGGCTCGAAACGCTTTTCCAAGAAACGCAAGAACTCATCGCGCGTTTTCAACCAACCGTCGTCGGCATTGAACAAATTTACTTTTATCAAAACATCACCACCGGTATCAACGTTGCGCAAGCCCGCGGGGTTTTGGTTCTTGCGGCGCAACTTGCCCATCTTTCCATCCTCGACCCCACCCCCCTGCAAGTCAAAAACACTATAACCGGTTTTGGCCGAGCAACGAAAACGCAAATTCAAGAAATGGTTTGCAGGGAACTACGGCTCAAAGAAAAACCGACGCCCGATGACTGCACCGATGCCCTAGCCATTGCCTTAACGACAGATATTTTACACCGCTCCTCCCTTTATGCCCGATAAACTTTCTTCCCAACTAACCATCGTCTCTATTTCGTCCGAGGTCGAATCATTTGCCAAGGCCGGCGGGCTTGCCGATGTTTCGCGCGCGTTACCTAAAGCCATTCAAGAGCTTCAACACAACGTTGTCGCGGTTATGCCATTACACAAAATGGCTTTAGAACGTCGTGACCGCGAACTTGTGACCGATAATCTCGAAGTGAAAATCGATGACACTGCCACTCTTAAGGCGCAAGTGTATCGGTCATTGATCGACGAGAAAATTCCCTTGTACTTAATTGATGCCGACGGACTTTTTTCGCATTACAAAAAGATTTACGGATCGCATCAAGAAAATCGCCGCTTTTATTTTTTCAACTGCGCGGTGTTAACGCTTCTTGAGTATTTAAAATTGCGTCCCGATGTTTTACATTGCCACGACTGGGAAACCGGACTCATCCCTCAACTTTTGCATGAGCGTTTTTCTCAAAGTCCATTTTTACAACACACCGCAACACTTTTTACCATTCATAATCTTGTTTTCCAGCTGGGAAAAAATTGGTGGGAAATCCGCGAAACACTTCGCGATGACGGGAAAGCGCCGTTGCCGCCCTATAACGACCCCCACATCCTTAACCTCAATTTTGCGCGCCGGGCGATTCGGCATGCGGACGCGATTAACGCGGTTTCGGAACAATATGCCGAAGAAATTTTAACGTCGGAATACGGCCAAGACCTTGAACACCTCCTGCGCCACCGTAAAGACAAAGGTAAGCTTTTTGGTGTCGTTAACGGCGTGGATTATCATGTTTATAACCCCTTAACCGACCCAGGGCTGGTATCGCATTACGATGCTAATAATCTGGGCTTAAAAACCCAGAATAAATTATTTTTGCAACATGAGGCCGGCCTTCCTGAAGACCCCAAAATTCCGTTAATCGGCATGGTCACGCGCATCACCGAACAAAAAGGGTTCGATCTTCTTGCAGAAATTGGCGATCGCATCATGCAAATGGATGTGCAATTGGTGGTGCGTGGCGATGGAGATAAAAAATATGAAAGTGTCATTCGTAAACTTAAACGCCACTACCCCAAAAAGGTCGGCGCGTATTTGGAATTCAATACAGAAAAGGCTACACAAGTTTATGCGGGTTCAGATATCTTTTTAGTGCCATCGCGTTTTGAACCGTGTGGTTTGGGACAACTTATTAGTTTGCGTTACGGAACCATTCCGGTTGTGCATTCCATTGGCGGTCTTGCCGACACCATTACGGATTACAACCCCCGCACCGGCAAAGGCAATGGATTTACATTTAAACGCTATGATGCTTTTGACTTTCTGGTCGCCATTGCGCGGGCTGTTGAAAATCACAGACATCGCGAAGCATGGTTGCAGCTCATGCGGCAAGCCATGGAGCAATCGTTTAGCTGGAAAATTCCTGCACGCAAGTACGTCAAACTCTACCGCATTGCCATCAAGAATAAGCAACTAGCTAACAACAGTCTGTGATTTATCAGCGATCAGCTTGGCATACGGAGTCACTACATTGGTGCCCTCCGGCGAGTGACTCCTTAACGCCAACCTGATCGCTGTCACCTACCATCTACTATCTACTATCTACAAACTACAGTCTCTTCCTATGCTCTGGGCCAATGTCTTCCATATTTACCAACCCCCCAACTGGGACCCCAAAATTTTAAAAAAAGTGGTCCGTGAGGCGTATTGGCCGTTGGCAAAAAATCTTCTTTCGCATCCCTCGCTCAAAATCACGTTAAATATCACGGCGAGTTTAACCGAGCAACTCGTTGCCCGCAACCCCGATCTTATAAGCGCCTTAAGAACATGTGCCAAACGCGGACAAATCGAATTTTTAGCGTCGGCGGCTTACCATCCGCTCTTGCCGCTCATTCCGAAAAAAGAGATTATTCGGCAAATCCGTCTGAACACGGCAATCAATCGCAAAATTTTTGGCAAAGTCTGGAGCCCCAAAGGTTTCTACCCGCCAGAACTTGCCTACACGCCAAGGCTTGGGAGCATCATACGACATTTGGGTTTCCGCTATATTGTTTTAGACGAAATCAGTTTTGCAAAACTTTGGGACGTAGTGGATTATCAAACCTGCTACCAAACCCCCAAAGGATTAGGCGTGGTGTTTCGCAATCGCGAAGCCTCGAATGCTTTTTTAGAAACCCATGCCTCGACGCCAGAAAGTTTTATGCGCGACATTGCCAAAGAGTTTAATGAAGAACGTATTCTCATTACCGCATTAGACGGCGAAAATTTAGGCCATCATCGTCATGGCATGGATAAAATCTGGACATCGCTTGTAACACACCCCAATATTACCACCGTCACACTTTCTGAATGGCGTTCCCAATGTTCCTATACGCGTATTGTGCGGCCGCTTTCTTGCAGTTGGTCCTGCCGGTTAGATGAAATTCAAAAAAATCAATCGTTCACATTGTGGAATGACCCTAGCAATCCTCTTCACCGCAAACAATGGCAACTTCTGCGTGCCGTGTTGGCCATTGTCCACAAAAATGGCAACAAGACCGCGCGACAAAAAATGGATCAAGCCTTGGCATCGGATTGGTTCTGGTGGGCGTCGGCCAAACCGTGGTGGAGTTACGACATTATTGTGGGCTTAACCGATCGTATTGTAGACGTCGTTTCGCCCTTAACCTTGCGCCCAGTAACGCTTGACAAACTTAACGCTCTAGCAGAAGATATTAAGAATCTTGCGTACCAGTGGAATACACAAGGCGTTGCTAATAAACGCCGCCAAGCTTATTTATCCGCGGACAGCACTGCCCGTTTTCTTGCGGGTGAACGCGTATCTTAAAAACCTAGAGCTCATCTCAAAAATAGCTTTCTAGGCATTTTAGATGCCATTTGAGCCGAA
>CAZRYK010000063.1:0-4291 GCA_964604315.1 uncultured Gammaproteobacteria bacterium | reverse complement strand
AGGCCGAGTGGCCTGAAATCTATGGCGTAAAAGCGCCAGAAATTTAACGGTAACCGACCAAATCGCCGTTCTCAATGAGCTCACGGGTGCGCTCGCCGACAACGGACTCGAGATTCTCCGGGCGTTCTCTTCCAAGGAAGAACGCGCACGTGCCGGCGCGCGCATCACGACGATCGACTGGGGAGGTGGCATCGAGAACTCGAGTGAACTGTCCTCATGGTGGGCCGATGCGCCGAGCGAGATCTCCGAGAATGTGATGAGCATGGTCAAGGAGAAGGCCATCTCGATCGAACTTGCGCTCCTGACCTGTAGCCACGCCGCTGGGCGCCTGATGGAGGTCGGGGAAGTCGCCGCCCAGAGACTTCTCAACGCTCTCGAGAACACGTCGGGCAAGACGGCGGTGTACAGTTCTACGCACGGAGGAACAGTGGCCGAAATCACGATCCTGAAGATCATGGAGAAGCACGGACGCGTGCTCGTACCGGGCTGGACGGTGGCTGACTGGTTCAATGACTATTTCGGCCTCCCGAATATGGCAACCAGCGATGCCGTTCTTATGGTCGTCAACGGCGCGGACGACCGCATGACGCTTCACGAAGCACTGTACTTCTCGGCCAACTAGCCGACCACAACTGACTGGTGAGGGTGGAGGCATCGCACATCGCGACTGCTTCCCCCTCACCAGAAAGGACTTTCCTGTAACAGCTAACGGCTGTTTTTTTATAATACAAGATCCGACCTTGCCTACGGCGCAAGGTCAAGATCTGACCTCTCCCTGCGGGTGCAAGGTCAGATCTAGGCGCGTTTTAAAACTTTCACCACACCGTTATTCGCATCAACTTCAACTTCGTCACCATCGTCAAGCGCGCGGGTGGCAATTTTTGTACCAATAACACAGGGCTTGTGCATTTCCCGCGCAACAATGGCGGCGTGGCTCGTGATGCCGCCAATATCTGTGACAAATGCCGCGGCGCGCTTCATGGCCGGTAGCAACTGTGGTATGGTTTGGCCTGCAACAAGAATATCTCCTTGCTGAACCTTGTCTTCATCGTCAACATTACGCACTATTTTAACTGTGCCGCGCGCCAACCCGGGGGACGCAACATTGCCTTTAAGTTCCGTGACGTTGTCTAATTTTTTGCCGCGCTCCGGAAGCTCGCGAGCAATAAACGCTTCTGCGTCTTTATTGGTAAGAATTTGCCGCTTGCCGTTTTCATCAATGCGCGCAATAGTAAGAACGCGTCGGCCTTCTAAAACAGAAGCATTGGGCATGCGGCTGTTCTGCAAAAAATCCAATAACTCATCGTGTAGCATTAACCGCACATGTTCAAACGGCACATGATGTTTGCGGGACAACGCGCGGTAGAGCATGTCTAACGTGTAAAAGGTTAAGAACATCAAGTGCGCGCGGTAGGCTTTCAGGTAACCCACCTCTTTAGCAATATGCAGAAGATACCGCTCCTCTTCATTAAGCCGTAAAGCGTTCATGAGTTTCTCTTGATTGGCTTGAAATACATCTTCTTGCACACTTTCTTCTAAACGCTTTCGTTCTTCGGGGTTATTACGCAATTCTGCCAGCCGCTCTTGTAACGCTTCTGGGTTCAGCGCCGGCCCGCGATGGCCAAATTCTAACCACTGATATTGCTGTATGTGTGTTTGTAGAAGTTCTGGCGTAGCATGACGCGTCAATGCCAACATACTTTCCCGGGCGCCTTTTTCATATTCATCGAGTCGTGGCCTGGTCAACAGGGTAAAAACTTCACCAACTGTCATATTCCCCTCATGACGTTCTAATGCTTTTTTCAAAAAATTTTCAATGCTATGCGATAAAAAACCATATTCAATATCGACAGCAACCGCAGGCCAACCATAAGCACACATTTTTTGTAGCAAGTCAATGACGCGCGCAATGGTTGGTACATGGATAGTATGCTGGCGAATATCTTCTTGCGCCTTTCGACACGCGCTTTCTAGATCTTTTCCTAAGCTATGCGAATAATCAGCAATTTTTGGTAATAGCGCGCGATCGTTTTGCATGCGAGCAAATGTTTCTTTGCAATGGCGTTCAAACTGCACTTTATTTTGATACCATTCCTCTTGCATGCCGGCGTTTTCCAATAGTATAAAATAATCGGTGAGCGCAGTGCCCCCGATATCCTCTAACACTGTTGGCTGAACAAATCCTTCGTGATTGGCGATAATGTTTAAAAACACGACGCCGGATTCTTCTTGAGGTTGACAGTATTTTGACATATTTTCGATACAAGATCCCACCATGCCTACGATGCGAGGTCGGATCTCTTTTATTTTTTCAGAATCTTTACAATACCGGCATTGGCATCTACTTCTACTATGTCACCATCTTTTAACACGCGGGTTGCGATTTTGGTTCCAATGACACACGGAATATTTAATTCCCGTGACACAATCGCCGCATGACTGGTGACGCCCCCTTGTTCTGTTATAATCGCCGCGGCTTTTTTCATGGCTGGGACAATGTCTGGATCTGTCGCAATGGAAACGAGCACATCGCCAGAACGCATCTTTTGCATATCTTCGGCACGAATAATAATTTTTACGGTTCCTCGCGCTTTACCGCCACAACCAATGTCGCCAGTAAACTCGGAGACATTTTCATCAATAGTATGATCAATTTCTTCTAACAATTCTTCTGCTTCTTTGCCTGTGACAACGCGATCAATATTTTTTTCTGCATAATAGACACACATTCTAGTTCGCTTTAGTAGCTCTTCTTCATCATAACTCTTTTGAAGAAGCATGGCTTCCACTTCTTGCGGCAACATGCAGCGCACCTGTTTTTCGGTTAAGTAAAATCGCCGCGCAATTTCTTTTAAGATAGCAGACATATGATGCACGGCTAAAAGTTGCGCATAACGCCGATAGATTTTTGTGACCATGAAGTCACCAAAGTTATCGAAGATATTCCGCCATTGACCGTCAATATTTAATTGTTGCATTAACGCCGCACGATCGTTTTTGGCACGCTCTAAATCGTCGTATTGTTTTTGTAAAATATACTCTGCTGTTAAATCGCCATTAAGAATATCTTGAAGCTGATGAATATAATCACTAACCGTAAATTCGCCCGTTACCCATAAGTGCTTAGTGTAATAATAACTATCGCGATGCGCTTGAATGCGCTCTTGAAAGTTTTTGGGCAGTTGTTCAAAGATCGTGTTTGACTTTTCCGTTTGGAATATTTTTTTTGTTTCGGCATCTTTTTCAATATCTATGGCAATCTTTAACAACGCTTCTTGTTCAAGAAAAATGAGCGATTTTTTAGTGGGCTGGGTTAGCGTCACAAAAGCGGCGTTTACTGCCTCGGCGCCCTCGGCATGCTTTCGTAGATATTCTTTAACACGCTTCGAAAGATTCCCATGAAACATATCGGCCGCAACCGGTATCCAGCACCAATTGTAATAATCTGAATGGATGGTATCTTGGGTATGGTAAATCTTCCACAATTCTTCGTTGGAAAGTTTTTGTAAATCTTTTTGTGGAATAGTTTCAGAAAAATCGCGCAACTTGTCGGCTTCTACTAAAATATTTGCGTTAACAGAATCGGCATACCCTGGCTCATTAATGATGCGGTTGGCAATATTTTCCCCCACTTCCAAAGAATCCTTCTCACCAAAATAAAACCACAAGTGATAGCCTTCGTATTTGCATAAAATTTTCTGGTACGCACGGCCTGTATTTTTTTCGAAACTATTCACAAACGCGCTTAACCAGATTTGCGAAAAATACAGATCGCAGTCCGGAATATCTTCACCCAAAACCCAAGGGTCGGTATCAATGTTGCGTTTGCTCATAATTTTTTGACGATACCATTATTGGCGTCGACTTCAACCACGTCGCCATCATGAAGAATTTTTGTAGCATGTTTTGTACCAACGACGCAAGGGGTTTGCAGTTCGCGTGAGACAATAGCGGCATGGCAGGTTAAACCGCCATCGTCGGTAATAATTGCACTGGCCTTTTTCATGGCTGGAACGAGCGCCGGGAACGTGGTATGCGCAACCATAATATCGCCCTCTTGCATTTTGTCCATGTCTTCCGTGCTGTTCACCACTCTGACCGTTCCGGAAACTTGGCCTGCGCACGCACACGAACCACGGAGTTCAGAGATGTTGGAAAGGTCTACCTTCTCGATAGATTGTTCTTTAAAAAACGTTTGCGCATCGTTGCCAACATGAATCACCACCTTGCCGTTTTGTAAATGAACCTCCCTGCGGCAAGCCGCAGGGTATCAGAGGAAGGCAGACTCTGA
>CAZRYK010000062.1:0-4330 GCA_964604315.1 uncultured Gammaproteobacteria bacterium | reverse complement strand
GATTATCAATCCCAACAACGTCATGTCCTTGCGCTAACAAAACATCACAGAGGTGGCTCCCAATAAAGCCAGCGGCACCCGTTACACAAATACGCATAATTTATTTGACAGCGGCAAGATATTTTTTAAGAACAGCAACTTTATCGGTTTTTTCCCAGGTGAAATCCGGGTCTTTTCTGCCAAAATGGCCGTACGCCGCGGTTTTTTTATAAATCGGCCGGCGCAGTTTAAGCGTGCGAATAATGTCTGCGGGTTTAATCGGGAAATGTTTGCGAATAATCTCGGACAATCGTTCATCGCTAAGGCGTCCGGTCCCAAACGTGTCAACCAAAATACTCACCGGTTCGGCAACGCCAATCACATAACTTAATTGCACTTCACAGCGATCTGCTAAACCTGCCGCCACCATATTTTTGGCAATGTAGCGCGCGGCATAGGCGGCGCTTCTGTCTACCTTCGACGGATCTTTTCCGCTGAACGCGCCTCCGCCATGGTGCCCCGAACCGCCATAGGTATCCACAATGATTTTTCGGCCCGTTAACCCTGCGTCGGCTGGCGGACCGCCTTTGACAAATCGGCCCGTGGCATTAATATAGTATCGGGTTTTTTTGTCTAAATACTTTCCGCACACGGGTTTAACCACATGCTGAATAATCTCCCGTTCCAGCTTTTTCATGTCCACGCCGTCTTTGTGTTGCGAAGAAATCACAATCGTTGTTGCGCGCTTAGGCACGCCGTCCACATATTCAATCGCTACCTCGGCTTTACCGTCCGGGCCCAGATAATCTAATGTTCCGTTTTTGCGCACCTGCGCCAATCGCTGGCATAGCCGATGCGACATCATAATCGGCAACGGCATAAGTTCCGGCGTCTCTTTGGTGGCGTAACCGAACATCAAACCCTGATCCCCGGCGCCTTGCTCTTTAAACCTGCCCCTGCCCGCATCCACACCTTGCGCAATATCTGGGCTTTGCTCGTCGAGCGCCACCAACACGCCCACGTCTTCCCAATGAAAACCGTAATGATGATTGTCGTAGCCAATGTCGCGAATGGTTTGCCGAATCACCTTTTGAATGTCAACATAGGTTTTAGTGGTCACTTCGCCACCCACAACCACTAAACCCGTCGTGGCATAGGTTTCAATCCCTGCCCGCGTAAACGGGTCTTTAGCAATCATCGCATCCAGAAGCGCATCAGAGATTTGATCGCAGACTTTGTCCGGATGCCCTTCGGTCACGGATTCTGACGTAAAAATATAACTGTTCGCCATAAAACGTTGTTTAATTGCAGAAATATTATTTGTAGGTAATCACTTTTTGTCCACGCAATTCTTCCACGGTTAATTGCAAACCCTTATCAATATCTGTCACTGGAAACCAACCTAACACATCCTTGGCGCGCGAAATGTCCGGCACCCCATTATATTGTATAACGTCCGGGCGATCAACAGAGCGGATCTCGGAGCGAGATTGGGCAAATTTTTTAATCTTTTCCGCAATCTCTTTAAAGGTGTATTCCAAAGTCTGGCCAACATTCAACGGCCCGCTTTCGGACGATTGCATCATCTTTAAAATCACTTCCACCATGTCGGAAACGTAACAAAACGTGCCGGACATTTTTTCGTCCCCATAAATTTCTAGCGGTTGATTGTTGAGCGCGGCGTTGACCCAATCCGGAATCATGCGCCCGTCGTCAATTTTCATGCGCGGACCGTAGGTTTTAAACATGCGCAAAATTTTCACATCAAGATTATGCGCTCTGCGGTATGCCCAACTTAACGTTTCCGCATAGCGTTTGCCTTCGTCGTACGGGCTTCGCGGCCCTAAAGGATTCACATACCCCCAATAATCTTCCACAAAAATCTTTTCGTCCAACGGTTCGCCGTAAATGGCCGCAGTAGATGCCAAAAAAAATGTGGATTTGTATTTTAATGCCATGTCGAGCGCTTGTTTCGTGCCAAACGCATTGGCGTACAACGTCTCTAAAGGCAAGCGCTCGTAATCTTTAGGCGATGTGGGGCACGCCAAATGGTAAATTTCTTGCACTCCTTGGAACGGCACCTGGAATTGATCCAGCTCCGGCACCGCATTTAAATCTAGGGGTTCGGTAATGTCATGACGCAAAAAAATAAAATCCGGACGCTGTAACAAATGATCCACGTTTTCTTCACGACCCGTGGAAAAATTATCAATACAAATCACCTTGTTCTTTTGCACAAGGGCGTCACACAGATGCGACCCCAAAAAACCTGCCCCGCCCGTGACCACAACGTTGGGTTTATCAAAGATTGGACCTTTTCCCATTTTTTTCAAAAAAAGTGCCGATAACAAACACTGATTGACAGTAAAATTATAGAATATTTTTCACGATCCCGCAAGTAACCTACAGAGGCGGTTTTTGCTCGCGAAACGTAACCGTCTTATTGGCAATAAAATTCCACAACATCGAAAAGACCGTTGCCAAAAATTTTCCCACAATGTCACCAATAAAAAAGACGCTTAGACTTAAATGCAAGACTCCCTCGTTCACAAGCAAACCGACAATGCTGACCATAAAAAAAATCACGACTTGCCGCATAATGCGTTCATCCGCATTACGAAACGTCCAACGACGGTTAAAAACGTAACTAAATGTTGCGGCACAAGTAAATGCAATGGCGTTGGCAAGAAGTTTATGCTCTAACCAAAAATCGCTCAACCGCGTGAGCGAAAAATACAGCGACCAATCGATGGCGGTGTTTAAGACCCCAACGGTGGCAAAACGGGCAAATTGCGCAACAAGAGCTGGGTCCTTGGTAGGGAAGCGAAACATACAAAAAGTATACCAAAAACAGGTCGATCCGTGAATCGTCTCGCGCAAAGAAAGTTTAGAGACCTCTCCAGAAGTCGCTTTCGTAGCGAGATTCCGGAATTTCGTAGCGAAAAATCTTAGACGCGACGATGTTTATACGGAGTATAAGCTCAAGGAGTGTATAAGATTTTGCAGCAGAAATTCAGGAATCGCAGTAGAAAGGACTTTTGCAGAGGGCTCTTTAGGCTACGGCTAAACGCTTTGAAGACATGTTTCGCGCGCGACTGATGGCATTGACGAGCGCCATTGTCTGGCCGGCAACATCATCCCAGTGATAATGTTTTTGCACATACACTTGCGCCAATTGTCCGCGTGCGCGCAATGTGCGAGGCGACAAAAGTAACACACGCTGTAGTTGCTTTGCTAAACTAGAAACGTCATCGTGTTCAAATAACCATCCGCGGTTTCCCAACACATCGGCATTGGAGCGAATGTCGCTGGCTAACACCGCGCAACCCGCATTCATCGCTTCTAAAAGCGTGATTGACAACCCTTCGGCAGACGACGGATGCACAAACAAAAACGCATTGGTATAAAGTTCATCTAAAACCCTACCACCCTGCGCCCCGCAGAGCATTACCCGCGGGTCTTTTTGCGCCTTCTCTTGAAGTGTCTTAACATAGTCATCGGTAAAAGAACCTGTTCCAACAATAACCAGTTTTTTATCCGTGTCGATTTTTGCAAAGGCATCTATTAAATAATGAATCCCCTTGTGCGGCACTAAACGTGAGACGATTAAAATATACCCGTCGCGTTCCAAATTAAATTGCGATGTAATGAGATTCGCCGAACCAGACGGAACATTACCAATGCCGTTAGGTATGTACGTAATATCTTTTTGATATTCCATGCGCACATAATCTTGGATTTCTTTAGACACGGCAATGGTTTCATGCGCAAAGGCAACAGAAGTCCATTCCGCAAAACGCAAAATTGCGCGGGCAATAAATCCCCACTTCTGTTGGTAGCGGTCAATGCTGTGAAAGGTTGTTAACACAATGGTGCGCGGGGAAAAAATCCGCGGGATAAACGATAACAACGATGGCCCCACGCCTTGAAAATGAATTACGTCTGCGCGCGTTACCAAAGCATGCAGGAGACTAATGAAGGTATGCGTAATAGCTTCCAAGTGTTTAGTTGGAATGCTCGGCGAAGAAACTAAATGCACACCATGAAAATCTGTACGCTGGGAATCACAATACTTTGGCCGTGTATAGACCGTTACATCCCATCCCTTTTTGGCAAGCCGCACACTCAACTCTTGCACGTGTCGTTCCACACCTCCAATAACGTCCGGTATGCCTTTTTGACCAATGATAGCGATTTTCATAAGCTTTCCTGGCGATTTCTATAGAAGCAAAGAGAACTAAAAAATAACGCAAAACCTTACCAAACAAAGGCCTTTTTGTCAAGATTTTCGCCGCCGGTGTTAGCGGGAAGTTAAAATGTCCTACTTGAAGGGGAAATAGAAATGTCCTAG
>CAZRYK010000061.1:0-4489 GCA_964604315.1 uncultured Gammaproteobacteria bacterium | reverse complement strand
AGAAGCGTGCCGGAACGTATGTGCGGTATTACGCAACCGACTTCCTTAGGGAACACAGTGAACGCAAGTCTGAAAGCAAATCATGATCCGAGGAATTATTCTTGACGTTGATGGGGTAATTGTTGGCAGTAAAAAAGGCTACAACTGGCCGATGCCGCACCCTGATGTTATCGCCGCGCTCAAAAGTCTTCGGGAGAAAGGCATCTTTGTGAGTCTCTGTACGGGCAAAGGGACGTTTGCCATCAAAGGCATCGTTGAGGCGGCTCACCTTGATAATCTCCACATCGGTGACGGCGGCGCGGTGGTCATGGATTTCCTTCGTAACGTGGTCGTAGAGAAACACGTGATCGCGGGAGATCATGCCCAGCGCGTCGTCGCGATGCTTCAAGGCCGAGGCACGTATGTAGAGGTGTAACACCGTAGAGGGATATTACGTTCAAAGGCATGCTGTTGGCCACATTACCACAAAGCACACAGCGATTTTGGGATGCGAACCGGTCATCGTGGATTCGCTGGATGAGGTAGTACGGAGCACGGAGGTTGTCAAGGTCATGCCGGTCGCCCGAGACGAACACGAGAAGCAGAAGATCACCGCCGCATTTGCGCCGTTTGCGGGATTGCTTTCCCTGCAGTGGGGGATTCATCCGACCGCGTTGCCTCTCCAGTTTGGCATTATTACCGCGCAGCATATTTCCAAAAAACATGGCGCGCTCACCATTGCCCGCCACACAGGCATTCCGTTGGTGCAGACGCTGGGGGTCGGGGACGGTATGAGCGACTGGAACTTTATCGAGCTGTGTGGATACGCCGGCATTATGGGGAACGCAAGCGAGGATCTCAAGCGTATCGCTGCGATGAAAGGCGATGGTAATTACCACATCGGCCCGGGTGTTGACGAAAACGGGGTGTTGGAACTATTTGACCATTTCGGGCTACGGGCGCACCGTTGACATTCTGTACAGAATTCTGTAACATCACGATTATGATACAAACGCTCCCTATCACCAAAGCGCGGGAAGACCTTACCTCTTTAGTGGCAAATGCGAAGTCGCGCCTCGATGAGTATATTATTACGGTCAATGGGTACCCCGCGGCGGTGCTCATGTCTGCGGCTGAATACGACTCCTTGAAAGAGACCAACGAAATCCTGGATAATCCTCAATTAATGGCGGCTATAAAAGAGGGGGAAGAGGATATCAGAATGAAGAGAGTTCATGATTGGGAAGAAGTGAAGAAAGAATTACACATTGATGTTCAAAATAAAACTCACCGCAAGGGCCAAAAGAGAGCTAAAAAACATCTCTAAACGGCACAAAGTTGTCATTGCTTCAATGGTTGAAGAACTGACGGATAATCCATTTGCCGGTAAACCCCTGACGCGCGATCTCACGGGTAGATTCTCATTACGTGTTGGGGTGTATAGAATTATTTATACGGTAAACAAGACCGATGAGGTCGTTCACGTTATCACTGCGGGACACCGGTCTACCGTCTACAATTAATCTATGGACGTTCGGGAAATTGAAGCCAAGTCGATTCTGAACCGCTGCGGGATACCGGGGATTGATTTTGCCGCCAATCCCTACGCCAATCAAACGATTTACCACAAAGAGTTCCAGCATCAGCCGGACAAATCCGGCCGCATCGGGTAATATAGACGTTGTAGCGGAATGCCAGAAGCGAGCTTTTTAACCGTTTTTGCTCTAAAATTGGAGCATAAGCTATAGATTGATTATGTTTGTTTATTTCGCTATAATGCAATTACATTATGATCCCAAAATATAATCAAAAAAACATGGTCAGCAAGATCGCGTCAAAACGCGTTTTAGATCAAAATATCGCCGCGTTCAAGACATACGACACCTATAAAAAGACCGCCGATATTATTGAGCGCGCGGAGTTTGCGTCTGGTAAAAGAGTGAGTTTTAAATCCGACACCGGCTCCACGCTTAATTTTGAAATCAATCGTTATGGAGCCTACTCAACAACAGCGCAAAAAATTTAAGACCGCGCAGGACTGGAATGATTATATCGGTCCTCTGCTTCAATCCGGTCAAGGCATAACCGGAAAGGATTTATTTGAACTTCGCAAGGCGTGCTACAAACAAATTGAAGCATTGCGCGGCCATCCACTTTTGATTTACGCGACAAAGTTTTTGGACGGCGGGCCGCCCGGAATGCCAAATCAAATTGACTTGCCCGATGTGGACGGATTTACCGACCTTATCAATTCCGTTGGCAATGACTGCAAGTCCGTTGATGTGCTTTTACATAGTCCGGGCGGACGACCTGACGCAACGGAAAGAATTGTCGGAATACTTCGCAATAGATTTGAGGAAGTAAATTTTTTGGTTCCGCACTCTGCATATTCCGCCGCCACAATGTTGGCATTGTCCGGCAATGGCATTGTTTTACACCCGAGCGCGACGCTTGGGCCGATTGACCCGCAAGTTGGCGTTCCGACAAAAGAAGGAATGATCCGTTTCGTCCCAGCAAAATCAATTTTGAATGGCTTTGCGAAAGCCAAAAAATTTATAAAAGACGAAGGGCCGGAAACTTTGCCCGCCTATATACCGCTAATTGAAAAATATTCACTTGACCTTTTTGAGCTTTGCGAAGATTCCGAAAAATTATCTAAAGAGTTGGTTTCTTCGTGGCTCAAAAAATACATGTTTGCAGGTGTAAAAAACAACGGGAGAAAAATTAAAAAAGCTGCTTCGTATTTTTCCAATTATAATACTCACAAAGTTCACTCACGGCCATTAACGCCGGATAAACTATCCGATTTTGGTTTAAAACTTGAAGTCGCCGAAAATCCGCTCCGTGATTTACTGTGGGAAGCGTATATTTTACTCAACGGATTTTTTAATGTCAGTCCGTTCGTTAAATTATACGAATGTACACACGGCGTATCATGGGGCAAACAATTCCAAATTATAATGGGTCCGCCACAGGTACAACCCCAGCCCCGACCTCAATCGCAACCAAAACCTCAACAAAATAGCGGCTCGCCAGTTGGGAAATGAAGCAGTTGGTTTAACGCAAGATGATTTATCCAAGCGTTCAAACTATGGCGAAAATCGCCAGAGCATTAAGTGTTTCCAATGGAAGATTTATTGAAATAAGTTTATGGAAATAGATGTACTGCTATTGGTATTGATGATAGGACTGGCCACGGGATTTTCTGATTCTGTGATTGGCGCGGGTGGTTTAATCTCAGTGCCTGCCCTAATTTTTTTTGGGCTTCCTCCACAGGTTGCGATAGCAACCGATCGGTTTGGCGTTCTTGGTCAAGGTTTTACAGCGCTCTACAAATTCTGGAAAGCAGGAAAAATAGTTTGGAAGTATGTGTTTGTTTTATCAGTTATTAGTTTAATAGGCTCTCTCATCGGCGCAAACATTTTAGTAAGCGTTGATCCTAAAATTTTACAGACAGTTGTCGGTATTTTATTGATCATTCTGTTGCCACTAATTTTCTTAAAACAAAACCTCGGTGTTCAGGCAAGCGAAACAAGTAAATCAAAAAGGGTCGCCGGGTTTTTTATATACTTTCTCATAATGACCTACGGGGGATTTTTTGGCCAAGGCACAGGCCCACTTCTATTTTACGCACTAACGTATTTTCTTGGGCTAACGATGATTCAGGTTCTTGCCACTGGGGTTATCCCTTGGCTTGTGCTTTCACTGTCTTCGCTCATCATATTTGCGTTTAACGGGATAGTTGATTATAAAATTGGAATCGTTTTATTGGTTAGTATGGCTATCGGTGGATATGTTGGCGCACACTTTGCAATAACAAAGGGTGATGTGTGGATTAAGCGGTTGTTTATATTCTTTGTGGTCGCTTCTAGTATCAAGTTGTTGTTTTTTAGTTAGAAAGAATTTGCCGCCAAAGAAAAAGTTGTCATGCTTGAGACAGGTCTGCCTTTGCGAAAAGCAAAAAGAAAATCGCATCACAATGAATGCAAAGCGACAAAGTCATCAATATACGGTAGCAGATCGCTTATGGGGTGGAGATGGGCCGTATTCTGAAGTGCATCTGACTGTGGAAACGCGCATTCTCGATGATCGGGTCAGCAGGATATTTGTCGTCGTAGAGGTGAACATAAACCCATACACCTACGAGTGTATTCGTGCGCATAGAGCATTATTTAACAGCGATGAAATGATTCAGCAATTACTTGACAGTTCGGAATATCGAGGTCAGCCGGACGGATACGTTTCGATGGCATTTAGCGATGAGTATAGGGATTCAGAGGTTATGGAGATGGCTCAGGAAGCAATAGGGCGCTGTAAAGATACCATTATCAAAATGCACAGGTTTGTGATGCGGCAGCTAAATAAAGAAAGATTAACAAATTGAAATGAGGTGTAATCATAAAGGTACATAAAATACAGAGTAAACAAAAGGTCACTGGCAAAAGTATTATGGTATCACTCGTACAACGAATTTTTAGCGCAAATAAGCCATTTGTTCTTTTTCATACTC
>CAZRYK010000060.1:0-4741 GCA_964604315.1 uncultured Gammaproteobacteria bacterium | reverse complement strand
AGGCCGAGTGGCCTGAAATCTATGGCGTAAAAGCGCCAGAAATTTAACGGTAACCTGGCGCCGCAGGCATAGATACATCGTCTGTAGATGTGAGCGCCTTTACGCCTACGTCTGCCGCGCCTGATGCGGCAGACGTAAGTACGTTTGTCTCCGGTGCCGCTCCAGATTCAAGCACCTTTACTCCAGATGCAGCTGATGCGGGTGCCGTTGCCGCGGCAGAAGTAGAAGCTATCCCGGGCAGTTCGGTTTCCGCAAAAGAGTATGTTGAAGACCATCCGGGTCTCTTCGATACGATTCGTCGCAAGCTGTGGTTAGACAATGACACGCCGAAACCTGTATTCGATAAAAACGAACAACTCCTGCACCTCGGCGGAAAGGGATATTCCGGTATTGATGCTGACGGTAATTTCGTATTCACCATGAAACACATGACGCCGGATGGTTCCTACCATTCAGGGTTATCGGTGGATGCGCAAAAGTTGGCGGATGAGGGCAAGTTAAAATTGCTCTTAAGCATGACTCGTGACACACAAAATCAGGTGATTGAAGTTCCGATTGATGTGGACGGAAACGCCATTATTGATCCCGACAGTGATGTTGGGAAATTACTCTTTGAAGAAGTTGATGGCAAAATGGATTTCAAAGGCAAGTTTGCCGAGATCGCCGAGTACGTGGGCGATGATAAAGATGGAGTGCATGGCTTCCGCATTCTTGCAACCCATGTTGAAGATGGTGATGGTCTTGGCGAAGTTCCTGTCGAGCCAGTTCTCCCCATTGAACCCGTTGCGCCACCTCGCCCAGAGATCCTCCCCGAGGGCCCCGATGACATTCTCCCCGAGGATGTTCCGATTGAAGAAGCCACCAATCTCCCATGGGTGATTCCGGCCCCATGGCGCCAACCTCTTGAAAAAATGCAAAAAGAGGTAGGACCGCTTCCTATCTATCCGTATTACGGAGCAGGAAGCGCAGAGAATATCTTAGAAAATTTTAGAGAACGCAATCTTGAACTCGATCCCTATAAGGTTGTCAAAAAAGATGGCAAGATCGAATTTTTTGATAAAGACGGCAAAATTGTTCAACGTGACGCGGAGAGAGAAAAGGAGCGAATAGAGCGGTACATTGATAGCCTTGATGGTGAGTACCATGCGGAAATTGAAGGCATTGCCAACACACTTGAACCAATGAATGAAAAATGTCGGGTTGCGGTGATTATTCCCGCTCGTTATGAGGAGAAGAATCTAGCGAACCTACTTGATCAATATTCCAAACAAACTGATACAAGCGGAAATGCACTTGACCCTGATCTGTTTGAGATCAACATTATCGTGAATCGTAAGCAATCTGAAATTGCAGATAATTCCGTGCAAGTTATTAATGATTGGAGGAAAGATCATCCTGAAATCCACGTGAATATTATCGATGTTGCTTTTAAAGATGAAGAAGCCTGCGTTGGTTTAGCGCGTAAATATGTTACTGACGCGACATTACTTCGATCAGTGAAACGAAAAGATGCGACAAAGCCATTATACATTGAATCCGAGGACGCTGATTTATTTAGCGTTGACAAAGCAACTGTTGCAAAATTAATCAATATTTTTGATAATCGGCCACATGTGGATGTCTTGCGTGGCGTTCAAGATAGACAACCGGAAGTGATGAAAGAAAATGAGCTTTTATTTTTTCAAAGAAGGTTATGGGATTTGGCTGAAATTCTTTTGAGAAATCCAAAATATCGGCCGGACAAAAATTCTGGTGCTGATTTCGTATGGCATCGTGTGGTAAGCGGTGGATGGAATACTGCCTTTACCGCAGAAGCCTATGCGCAGATCGGGGGGTATGGTGCAACATACCGGATAGGCGAAGACATGGCTATTGGCCAACAGATTTCTGTTCTACGAGGATCCAAAGAAAACGGCCAAGTGATCCCGAATACATATACCGCCACAACATCGGGAATACGAAGTAACTCCAGCCCACGAAGGTTTATCGATGCTATGGCGCGTAAAATATCACCTTATGATGACTTTGACAATCAGGATTTAAAATCGAAGACTTTGGATGAGTTACTTGAAACAATTAGTGAGTACAAGAAAGCAAGGCCGGAAGATCGTGAAAAATATCAAGAAACCTTAGCTATAATGGCAGGGTTCCTTAAAGGGTTTGATCATGAAGAAGAAAGTTATCATTGGCAGGATGTGATGAAGCGTGTTTTGTTTTATCTGGGTTTGAAAGGAGAGGATCTTAGCGAGGGAGAAGACATTGAGGGTAAGGAGAAAAAAGTTGATTATATCATAACAAAAGACGGGGTTACGCTTACCGAAAAAGGTATGCTAAGGATTATTGAACTGATGGAGAATTATAAGACCAATCAAAAGTGGAAGCTTGGTTACAAACGGCAAAACCATCCAGCATTAGAAGTATAAAAAGGTCTATTAGCATAATATGCGATTTTGTTTTTCCTGAAATCTTGTGCTATACTAGTTCAGTCTTTTATTATGAAATGAGCCATTTCCCATGACCTACCGTCTAAAGCTTTGGACAAGTTTTGTTCTCATACTCCTCCTGGCCGCTCTGGGAAGTGTCGTCAGTTGGCCTAATGGCCCGGACATTCGCAATCCGCAAACCAAGGATTTGATCCGCGAGGCAAAGGTACATTTAGGATTGGACTTGCAAGGCGGCAGTCACTTAGAATACCAAGCCGATGTGAGCAAGATTCCTTCGGCGGATCAAGAAAGCGCTATTTCTGCGGCGCGTGACGTCATAGAACGTCGCGTCAACACCTTTGGCGTTTCTGAACCCGTTGTGCAAACCAACAAGGCCGGGGATGATTGGCGCGTTATTGTGGAACTCCCTGGCATCCAAGATATTAATGCCGCGATTGACCGTATTGGCAAAACGCCGCTATTAGAATTCCGCGAAGAGCCGGAAAAAACCGCAGAAGATGAAGCTAACACGCAGGCAGAAATCGATGTTGCCCGTACCACCGCAGAAAGTGTGTTAAGTCGAGCGTTGGCCGGTGAAGATTTTGCATCGCTCGCCAAAGAATTGAGCGAAGACACCATCTCGGCGGAAAACGGCGGGGATTTAGATTTTCAACGGCGCGAGGCCTGGGTTCCGGAATTTGCTGATGCGGTCTTTGATAAGGCAACAAAAGGTGAGGTCTACCCCGAACTTGTGGCAACGACTTTTGGTTTTCATATTCTGAAAGTCACGGATGAACGAACGGTTCAAGAAGAGGGAATAGACATTCGCGAGGTGCGTGCTAGCCATATTCTTATTAAAACACCGCAAGACGATAGCACCGGGCCGCTCGCGATTTTTGGGTACATCAATACAAAACTTTCGGGTCAACATTTGAAGCGTGCCGACGTGCAATTTGACCAAACCACCAGCGAGCCGCAAGTCGTTTTAAGTTTTAATGACGAAGGTTCTACGCTGTTTGCCGAAATCACCAAGAAAAATATTGGAAAACAAGTAGCCATATTCTTAGACGGTTCTCCAATTAGCGCGCCGGTGGTACAACAAGAAATCACCGGTGGGCAAGCCGTTATTAGTGGGGGGTTTGCGATTGATGAAGCCAAAGAATTGGCGCAAAACTTGAACTCTGGCGCCTTGCCGGTTCCTATTAAACTGGTGAGTCAACAAAACATTGGCGCAACATTAGGTGAACTCGCTTTGCAAAAAAGTTTTGTTGGCGGCATCATTGGTTTTATTGCGCTGATCATTTTTATGGTCGGATCCTACCGCGTGCCTGGTGTATTGGCAGTCTGCGCCTTGGCTATTTACTCGGTGATTGTCATGTCGATTTTCAAACTCATCCCTGTCACTTTAACTTTAGCGGGCATTGCCGGGTTTATTCTTTCTATTGGTATGGCCGTTGACGCTAATGTGCTGATTTTTGAACGCATGCGTGAAGAGAAAGCCGCAGGAAAATCCAAAACACAAGCCCTAGAAGATGGATTTAAACGCGCGTGGCTGTCGATTCGTGATTCCAATATTTCTAGTATCATCACGTGTATTATTTTAGCATGGTTCGGCACAAGCCTGGTAAAAGGTTTTGCCATTACGCTGGCCATTGGAATTTTGGTCAGTATGTTTTCCGCCATCTCTATTACACGAACATTTTTACGTCTGGTCGCGCGATCGCGATTTGCTAAGTGGATTTAACACCTTCTATGCGCTTTCTTTATTTTCCTAAATTGTGGTTTACGGTCTCGGGTCTGTTGATGATTGCAAGCGTTCTCTTTTTAGCTTTAGGCGGTTTGCGTCTGGGCATGGATTTTACCGGCGGAAGTTTCTTGCAAGTGTCTTTTGGCACTTTGCCAGAAACGTCACAGGTCGTCGAAACACTTGAGGGGCTATCGCTTTCTGGCGTGACAGTTCAGCAATCCGGCGACAAGACCATGAACATTCGCATGGCCGCCATTGATAATGAAACGCGCGTCGGTATTTTAGAAAAACTCAACGTGGATTTTGGCAAGACGGAAGAACAATCGTTTTCGTCCATTGGCCCCACCATCGGGGAAGAACTAAAAACAAAAGCTTTGGTTGCTATTATTCTGGTGCTTATTGCCATTGTTATTTACCTTGCTTGGGCGTTCCGTAAAGTCACGGGTCAGCGTATATCATCTTGGATGTTTGGGCTAAGCGCTATTGCCGCTCTGTTCCATGACATTCTTATTACCACAGGGTTATTCGCCGTGTTGGGGTATTTCTTTAACATTGAGGTCGATGCGCTGTT
>CAZRYK010000059.1:0-4971 GCA_964604315.1 uncultured Gammaproteobacteria bacterium | reverse complement strand
AGCACACCTAACACAAAAAAACGCCTTTTCAGGCGCCAGAAATTTAACGGTATCCGGCGCCAGCACCGGCTACGTCGACTGCTGAAGAAACGTCCGGCTTATCCTTGACAAAATGAGCGAGCGCTTTTCCAATGTACGATGATTCATCGTCACTAATTGCGCCATGAACTTCATGAAAAATTCCACCGATGACCACGCCAGTCACCACGCCCTTTACGACAGCTTTTGCAACCTCTCGATGCTTCATCTTCTTAAAGAGCTCATTGCGTTTCTCCATGCCTTGATTCCCACGGACCAGGCGCTCTTGAACAACAGCAACAACGCTCGAAATATAGGTTTCCGCGTTCCGGCCATGCCCGTCGATGCCAAGATCCGCTTCGTGACCTCGTGCCATTTGGCGAAGATGAACTTTTGCTCGCGCGCGGGCAAGATCCAAGCGAAGACGTTCTTGCTCAACACGTGAGACATCTGAATATCCAATAAGGTCAACTTTTTCACGATCCGAAAGCTGAATACGCGCTTCAATTTCTGCCAATGCGTTGACCGCTCGAGAAAATGATTCTCGGTCAAGCGTTTTTGGAGCAGGTTCTCCATTTTCGTCTGTGGTATAGAGCTCTACATTAAGTTGATCTTCTAGTGTATTTGCTGATTGCGACTCATAACGGAAAGTTTCCATTTCTTTGCGCCGTGGGGCATGGGCAGGGTCAAAAGTTTTCCCCTGTGCACTTTCTCGCGCGTGTTGACGCCGTTCTTCTTCCAAACGACGACTCTCGCGTAAGCCTGCGATTCCACCGGCAAACACCGCACTTGCACCAAATGTTCCCCATGCAACCGCCTTGCTTCGAGCAACACTTTGCGAAATCTTCGCGCCTGCGCTATACGCAAGCGAAACAGCCGTCGCTACGGTTGTTTCGTTCAAAAATCTTCCAACGCGTGTTGAAAGGACTTTATCAACAAGCCGGTCAACCGTTGAAAACTGCGCTTCGGTTCGTACGCCCGTTCGCGCTTCACCAACGACAACGTCGAGATCGAGATCAAGATCATCAATGCCCTGCCCATGTTCAACAGCGGCGCGAGCTTCTTTTGCAATTTCAAGAAGATTGTCAACATACTGCAGACGATTCTGCAAATTTTCTGCAGTAATCCCAGAGAGCGTTGAAAAAATGCGATTCTTTTCTTCTTGGAAGCTAAGATCATCCAAGTCGCCTCGAGCGTATGCCCGGATGGCATCTTGAATTTGTTCTTTAATCCGACCGTTCCGCTCATTGCCATCCTCCAGCGTTTCGCGATGTTCACCGGCTTCCTCGTGAATCGTTTCGTCGTATTCTGATGAGAACCGGTCAATGATCGAATCCATTGCAGCGGCATGTGCCATGCGATTGCGATCTTGGCCAGCAAAAATATTCTTTTGGGAGTGAATGCCCTCACGCGCCTTTTGAATCTCGCGCTGGCGATAAAATTCATGCGCAAGGTTGTGTTTCCAAATCTTTTTAAGGAAGCCCTTCACGCCGCTTGTCTCTTTTTTTGATGCGGTCATGCGCGCATCGGCAACATCGCGCGCAGCCTCCTCAACACCGCTTGAAACATCAACAATCACCGCTTTACGGCGTGATGTTTCACCTTCTGGTGCTCGATGTGTTTCCATAAAATGTATCAAGCGCCTAAATAGGTCTGACGGAATGCCACAAGCGCTGCAGCCACTTTGACATCAAGATCAGGAATATACTCCCGAACAAAAGCTTGTACTTCTTCATCTGGGGCATCCGCATTTAACTTTTCTTCAAGCTCCCCAAGCTTTTCCGGCGGGAGAAAACGCAGAATAACCGCGTTCACCCGGTCCTCAACGCGATCGAGGAGATCATTTTTCATTTGCTCGCGGACCGCCTCGTCAGAGGTTGGCAAATTTTTATCGCGAATTAATTCATCAACAAAGGATAATAAATCATCCTTCTTGTGAGGTATGCTTGCTGCTATCTTTGACATAAAAGTAAATATGAATACTAAATCTGTATATACTAAACTCGATTTTGACTTAAAAGTCAAATACCGATGACACAGAGACATTATTTGATGCCGTGGCAGCGTTTGTATTTTTTGCCAGAGCCGCAGGGACAGGGATCATTGCGCCCAATTTTTTCGTTGTTATCTGCCGGCGCGTTTGTGCGTTCTACTTTTTTCATCGGTGATTCCAATGTTGGCGCAGACGCTTGGGTGGTGATGCGAACTTTCAAAATCGTATTGGCAATCTGATGATCAATGTGAATAAGCAACTCTTGAAATAATGTAAAACTGCGTTTTTTATATTCAATTAACGGGTCACGTTGGCCATACCCTTGCAAACCAATACTTTCCCGCAAATACGTCATTTGCTCTAGGTGTTCAATCCAAAAAAGATCGATCGTGCGAAGCATAACGGCTCGCGCCACTTTACGCATGACGTTTGCATCTTGTTGTTCTGCGCAGAGTTTTTCGTATTGCCCGGAAAGAAGCGTCACAATAGTCTGACGCAAATGTTCCCGCGTGTTCTCGTCATGGACTTCCGTGTCTTCAAGAACCGTAAACGCACTTTCCGGAAGGCCCGTGAGTGTCCGAACATTTTCCCGCAACTCCTTGATGTTCCAATCGCCTTGCAGAGGCGCATGCCAATCTACCAAACGATGTGCTTCTTCCACAAAAAGATTTTTGATCATGTCGTGCGGGGCGTCGGTTTGAACATCTACATCGACAATCGCATTACGGCGTTTGTAAATGACTTCGCGGTGCGTGTTCATGACATCGTCGTATTCCACCAAATGTTTGCGCGCATCAAAATGATGACCCTCAACACGTTTTTGCGCCGATTCCAAAGCCTTGGTAATCATGCTATTTTCAATGGGCTGGTCATCGGGAAGTTTTAAAAATTGCATGGCGCTTTTAAGCCGATCCGAACCAAAAATACGCAATAAACTATCGTCCATCGACACAAAAAAGCGCGTTTCACCCGGATCGCCTTGGCGACCAGAACGTCCTCGCAACTGATTATCTATACGCCGCGCTTCATGGCGCTCGGTTCCAATCACATATAACCCGCCCAATGCCCGCACTTCTTGCGCCAGCGTTTCATTATATGGTTCACCGCCCAAAACAATGTCGGTTCCGCGTCCCGCCATGTTGGTAGAAATCGTGACCGCACTCTTTTGGCCCGCTTGCGCAATAATTTCCGCTTCTTTTTGATGTTGCTTGGCGTTCAACACGTTATGCGCTATCCCCTCTTGCTTTAACACGTTAGACAACTCTTCACTTTTTTCAATCGCAACTGTTCCCACCAACACGGGCTGGCCTTTTTCCCGGCGATTTTTGATTTCTTCCACCACGGCCAAGAACTTGGCTTTTTCTGTTTTATAAATGTAGTCCGAATAATCGGTTCTTCGCGTCTCTTTATTGGTGGGAATCACATGCACGTCAAGCCCGTAGATTTTTGCAAATTCTTCAGATTCGGTTGCCGCTGTTCCGGTCATGCCCGAAAGTTTTCCGTAAAGACGAAAATAATTTTGAAACGTGATTGTTGCAAACGTGCGATTTTCCCGCTGAATGGTCACACCCTCTTTGGCTTCAATGGCTTGGTGCAATCCTTCGGAGTACCGTCTTCCAGGCATCAATCGGCCGGTAAACGGATCGACAATAATGACTTCGCCGTCTTTAATCACATAATCCCTGTCACGCAAAAACAAACTCTTGGCTTTTAGCGCTTGCTCAATGTGGTGCGCAATGGCAATACCGTTGGCGTCATAGATAGTAGGAATGTTCAACGCTTTTTCAACCGTGTTCATGCCCGCTTCGTTGAGCGTGGCGGCTTTGGCTTTTTCGTCGACATTATAATGTTCGTTTTCGCGCAACTGCTGAACCAATCGCGCATACTTTTGGTATTCGTCGGTTGCCTCTTCTGCCGGCGCGCTGATGATTAATGGTGTCCGCGCTTCGTCAATAAGAATGCTATCGACTTCATCGACAATAGCAAACGAAAGATCGCGTTGAACGCGCTGGGATGGGTCTTGCACCATGTTATCGCGCAAATAATCAAAACCAAATTCATTGTTCGTACCATAGAGAATATCGGCCATGTACGCTTCACGCCGTTCCACGGGCCGCAATCCTTCAAAACCATGCGGCGCTTCGGTGATATTTGCGTCGACTAAAAACGCGCTGTCGTGTTGAATGCAACCCACACTTAATCCTAAGGAGGCGTAAATTTTCCCCATCCACCGTGCATCGCGGCGAGCAAGGTAATCGTTCACGGTTACCAAGTGTGCGCTCTTGCCGTTTAGCGCACGCAAAATCATTGCCGGAACCGCGGCTAAAGTTTTACCCTCACCGGTTTTCATTTCCGCTATCGAACCTTCGTAGAGCGCAAGACTTCCCATAAGTTGAACGTCGAACATGCGTAAATGTAGCGCGCGTTTTCCGGCCTCTCGCGCAATAGCAAAAACATCCTCTAATGTAGAAACTGGGTCTTCGGAAGGGTTGTTTTGTAGTTTTTGACGAGTGCTTTGTACGCGTGATACCAAATCGGCATCTGTGACTTTCGCAAGCTCTTCCTCACGAGCATTGATGCGTTCAACAACACCGCGAAAACGGCGGAGTTGTTTGGTATGCGGATCGCCTAAAATTTTTGTTAATATAGACATCACACTATGAAATAGGACTTAGAAATACAAAAACAAGATGAGATGCGACGGGTTGGAGCAAGAAAAAAGAGGAAGTGTAGCCATAGCTACATTGAGTGTTTTTTCTTGGGAAACCCGAGCAGATCGCTTGCTTTTGTATTTATGGAGTACTCTTTCATAGTGTGAGGTCTATAACGACATAGCTGGATTAGAATACAACAAAAAGAGCTAGTACGTCTAGCCCTGCCTCGCTACTCTTTGGCTCTTGTCTTCACCCCTCTCGGGTACAGTGTCGATCCGTTCCAGCGACGGATCGCACTTCGCCCTC
>CAZRYK010000058.1:0-4991 GCA_964604315.1 uncultured Gammaproteobacteria bacterium | reverse complement strand
GCAAACCTATCTACAAAATTGCCTCAAGCCTGTTCCATTTGACTAGGAATACCCCCCCAGAAAAGGGGGCCTGGGGAAAACTCTCTTCTCGCTTACCCCTCTTTATGCTACGCTCTTCTTTGCTTATGGATAGCGTCAAAAGAACTATGTTAACAACGGTTTTGGTTGTGGCTGTCGCTTTTTTGGGGAGCGCAAATCCTGCATTGGCCGCCGGGGAAGTTCAAGAAATGACCATTGCGTTAAATGCGGAAACCGTCCAAAAAGGTTATACCGTGGAATCTGTGGATCACTTCATGCGTCTGGGTATTACACCCCAGCTTTTTGATAATAGCGTTTCTGTTGCCTTGCGTGAGTTAACGGTTTACCCCGAACCTCCGGCAGGGAAAATTTTGCGCAGTAAGGTTTATGAATACGACATTACCGGCAATGCGCAGTTAAACCGTGGCCGACCGTTATGGCTTTCGGTAAAAACCACAAGCAATATTTCTTCCAGCAAAACGTTTGGGTTATACGCATATGAAAATAATCATTGGTCGCGATTGCCGTCCAAAATGGATACCGCAACAGGTTTAGTAAAAGGCATTTCGCAATTTCGCAACTCGGCCTTAGCGGTTTTTGAAGAAGACGACGTTTCTGTTACGCTTTCCGGTGACGCCTTAACTCGTGGATTTTATGTGGAAGACGCCTATGCCGAATTTGGGCTAGGGATTATGCCGGGCACATTTACCACGCCGGTCGATGTTCGCATTGCGCGCTTTGACCCTTCTAATGAATCTTTTCCCGCCAATACCGTTTTTGCGGGCAGTGCGGTTTTTTCTTATGAAATCACTGGCGCCAATGCCGTGCCAAGCCGGATGATGGGTTTATCCGGGACATACACATCGGAAACGCGCACAAAAAAGATGTTTTATCTGTGGAACGATGCGCATAAACAATGGCAAGCCCTGCCGTCGAGCGATGATCGGGCTACCGATGCGGTTCGCGCAAGCACGCTAGCTACCTCCGGCAAGGTCGCGATTTTAGATAACGCGCAAGTTGCAGAGGGGCAAGCAACGTATTACCGTAGCCGTACGGCCAATGACGCTTCGACGCATTTATTTAAGGAAGGAACGGTTCTGCGGGTGACGAATCGCGACACAGGCCAATCGACCACGGTAAAAGTTTCCGGAACCTGGGCCAATACGCATTCCGAAAACCCGCGCGTGATTGATTTGTCTAAACAAGCGTTTCAAAAAATCGGCAGCACGTTCCGCGGGCTCGCCAATGTGCGTGTGGAAGTTGTGGAGTAGTGTAGGGATGAGGGATCCGACCCTGATATCGAATGTGGGTCGGATCCTGATATGAAGCTGTGTATTCTTTGCAGCGGATTTGTGGTATAATGAAACAGCAGACAGCTGACAGTCATCAGAAATTGTTTTAAATCAGCGATGTACTGACGACTGACTGCTGACAGCTGGTCTTTCCTATGATCAAATTCAAAAACGTTTCAAAAATTTTTACCGGAAATTCGGTGGGCTTGCAAAACGTCAATTTGCATATTCAGCCCGGCGAATTTGTTTCGATTGTCGGTAAAAGCGGTACCGGCAAAACCACGTTGGCAAAGCTCATTATTGCCGAAGAGCGCCCCACGAAGGGAAGTATTATTATTGGTGGCTGGGATATTACGCATATAAAAAACCGCGAGATCCCTACGTTGCGCCGGCAGATTGGCGTGGTGTTTCAAGATTTTAAGTTGCTGAAAAAAATGACCGTGTTTGAAAACGTGGCGTTTGCGTTAGAGGTCAGCGGCGCGGGCAGAAACAAGATTAAAGAAATTGTGCCGCAGATTTTAAAAGTGGTGGGCTTAGAGCAAAAGATGGATCGTTTTCCTAAAGAGATCTCTGGTGGCGAACAGCAACGCGTCGTCATTGCGCGTTCGCTGGTGCATCGGCCAAAAATTTTGTTGGCAGACGAGCCGACCGGAAACTTAGATAAAATCAATGCGCGGGAAATTATTGATTTGCTGTTGAAGATTAACAAGTTCGGAACAACCGTGGTGTTGGTGACGCATAATGACGATGTGGTGAATGCCATTAAAAAACGCGTGATTACTTTGGAAGCCGGAAAAATTGTGAGCGATCAAAAATCTGGCCGTTACGTTTTATAATATGTTTGTTTCATTTTTACGCACAACAAAATACGCACTGCAAAATTTCGGCCGCAACTTTTGGTTGTCGTTGGTGACGATTATTGTGTTAACCTTGACGTTGTTTTCCATCAGCTTGATTAGCAGTTTGAACTTAATTGCGGACAACGCGATTGCATCGGTCAAAGAGCGCGTGGACTTGACGATTTTTTTCAAAACCGAAAGCTCGCGTGATTCCGTGTTAGACGCGCGCAACTTTTTGATGGATGTGCCCGAGGTGCGCGATGTCACGTATGTTTCCAAAGACGAAGCGTTGGAGAATTTTAAAATCGAACATGCCAACGAGCCGGACATTCAGCAAGCGCTGGAAGAAATCGAGGACAATCCTTTGCCCGAAAGTTTGATAGTCAAAGCGCAAGACATCGAGCAATTCCCGGCGATTATGGTTGCGCTCGACAACTCGGATTTTAATGACCTAATTGACCGTCGAAACTTTGCCGATAACAGCACGGTCATCGATCGGTTGACCGCCATTACCAATCGGTTGTCGCAAGTGGGGTTTGTGGTGAGCATGGTGTTTGTAGTGATTGCCATTTTGGTGGTGTTTAATACGGTGCGCGTGGCCATTTACACACATCGCGAAGAGTTGGGGATTATGCGTTTAGTGGGCGCTACCAACTGGTTTATTCGCGGGCCGTTTGTTATTGAGTCGGTGTTGTACGCGTTGCTCGCCAGCCTGTTGGCCATTGGGATTTTTTACCCCATTCTCATTACCGTTGCGCCGTATATTAACAATCTGTTCAGCGGGTACGATTTTGATGCCTTAACATACTTCCGGCAGAACTTTTTTGCCATCTTCGGGCTAGAGATGGGTATTGCGGTGGTGTTGAGCGTATTTTCCAGTTTAATAGCCATCGGCCGGTATCTGCGCGATTGACAATGCATCTCTTTTTCTCTAAAGTAGAGAAGGTTTTTGTAAGCCTTGGTAAGATCAAGGCTTTTAATCACTCGCGAGAATTTGAAAAAATATTCGGGGATCGTCTAACGGCAGGACAATACCCTTTGAAGGTATCTATCCAGGTTCGAATCCTGGTCCCCGAGCCAAATTGTACTTTCGCAATTTTCGGTCGGATTGGAAGCGTGGCGGGCTACACAGACGGCTCACTTTAAAGAGATCTTACTTTTATCTTCTTCTATGAAATACCTCAAAATGATTCTTTTTTCTGTAGGTGTTCTTGGGGTACTCTTTCTTGCTATTATTCTTACAGAAAATGCTTTTGGAATTGCTGGCAAAACGGCCTTGGGCAACGTACCATTTTTTTACCGTATGCCCGTCCTTATTCATGCTGAAAAGACTATTGAGCTTGACAAAGAGTTTACCCTTCGGAAAGGCGAGGTCGGAATAATCGACGGCGCGAACGTCCAATTCACGCTCGTCGACTTTGTCACCTTTCATTGCCCACGTGGAGCCTTATGTGGTTTTCAAAAAGATTTCCCAACAATAGTGTACGAGCTTACCGTCGATGGAACAGCATATCGATCACAAAATGAATTTTTAAACGACGCCCCCTATGCCGTAAAATTCATAAGCTCGGATTACAGAACTTCTGCAAAGTTCCTTCTTACGGAACTCTAAGAGGGTCAAGGAAAAGGCAATCAAATGACTGCCCGCGGCAGTGAAATGATGGGCATGATGGGGCAATAACAAAGAGTCATCTCCGGCGGGCTGGAAGGGGTATTGATGTATTTAGGAAAATCCTAGAATTTCCATAAATCAAGAAGGTTACACTTGACGCTTTTTTAGTTTTTGTTAAGCTCAACCCAGATCGCACCTCGACAACCTACTTAACTGCGGAGGGCTTTTGGCATGTCTGCAACTCGCGCTTCACGTTTGGCGCTCGTGTTCGCCTGGGCAGTTCTCGTATTCAGCGCTGGCTCGACAGCCGCGCAGGCGGGTGAGCCACCCTCTCGAGACGAGGTAAAAGAACTTCCTCGGCGGGAGGATTATCGTCGCAGCAATCTTACGTTCAGTGGAGCGTATGTCACACGGGAGGAATGGCACAATAACGGGAAGATCGCATTCCGGGGTGAGTATATTTTGGATTGCGACGCCCAGACCTGGAAGCGTTTGTGTGCCAAAAGTGGTATCAGTCCGGACGAGGTTCATTTTGAGTGTCTTTACCCCGGTGAAGAGACAAGTTGGTACGAAAACGGCCAGATGCAGTCACGCGGTTCCTACGCTAAGGGAAAGAAGCATGGTGAGTGGAACTTTTGGCTTCCCGACGGCGTGCATACGAGTCGCGAACAGTGGAAGGATGGAGTCGAAGACGGGGAGTGGTTGATCGGCGATCCAGCCTCAGAGACTCTTCGGCGCGTCGTGTATCAACACGGCACAATCGTCGAACCTCAAACTGAGGTTGGGGTGTATGCTGGCGGTATCGGCGGATATGTTGCAGAGCAGGAGCAAGCGGAGAGGAAGAGGGCAAACCAACAGGTTCTCACCGCGCTTGTTGGGCTAGCTTGCGTCGCCTTGAGCCTTCTTGTATTCGTTGTCCTCATTGCGCTCATCGTTGGCAATGCAACTGATTCCAAGCCCTACGTGCGTCCGCAACCGCAGCCACGAAGGAGTACTACTCGCTCAGAGTCGACCAGTCGCACGACCGCCGGGTACAGTGCGCCCGGCAGTGACTATATACGACGATGGGACCCTCGAATCGACTCTCCGAGTGCGAGTAGGATTCCGGATGCGCCGGCGTACAAGACGCCCGAGGGGGAGATCTTGAGCACGTTAGGATCAACCCTGGGAAGCATCGTTACCGTTAAATTTCTGGCGCTTTTACATCCAAGATTTCAGGCCACACGGCCT
>CAZRYK010000057.1:0-5165 GCA_964604315.1 uncultured Gammaproteobacteria bacterium | reverse complement strand
GTGGACGTGGGGCACGTGACGGGCGTGCGCGTCTTCAACAACGTGACACAAGAGGAGTCCGTGATTCAAAGTGATGGATATTTTGCGGCGATTGGGCACACGCCCAACACGGCGATTTTTGCAGGGCAGTTACCTTTGGATAAGAAAGGATATTTGGAGATTATTGAGCCGTTTACGACGAAGACGGTTGTGCCTGGCGTGTTTGTGGCGGGAGACGTTGCCGATCACATGTATCGCCAAGCTGTGACAGCGGCCGGAACAGGTTGCATGGCCGCGATGGACGCCGAGCGCTTTTTGGAGCGATAGCGTTTGTATGTGGAGACGGGGCTAATAAGCCATGTCATTGCAACGCAAGTATGTTCCCAAACTCATTGACGTGAATGCAAATTTTATGTAGGGTGCCCATGGAAAAATACCGTGGACGCGACGACAATCCTTCCATTGCTTGTCATGGTGATCGCGGCGGGCTTTGCGGACGTCCTGCGCAAGCAAGTGTTGCAGCACGTCTCACCGTTTCTGATCATCATCCTTCTGTGCGGAGTGTTCTCTGTGCCTTCGTCCGTTCTCATCCTTGCATGGAACGGATGGCCGACGCTTTCCGATGAAGCATGGCGCGCGCTCATCCCGTTTATGTGCGGGACGTCGTTTCTGCTCTTCGCGTACTACCGCGCGATGCAACTCTGCGACGTGTCGGTGTTGGCGCCGATCATGGGCGTTGTGCCCGCGCTGGTTTTGGGAAAAGAAGTGTTCTTTGATGGGCGCCACGTGAGCGCTTTGGGGTGGTTGGGCATTCTCTGCTCGTGTGTTGGCGCTTATGCACTTCCGGTTCTTGGAAGCAAGAAAGCAGAGCACACGATGTGGCGTCGCTTTACGATGCCATTGCGCTCCTTCACAACGGAACGCGGCATGGTGTGGGCGATGATTGCGCTTACCATGTTCGTGTTCGTGCTCCCGAGTCAAAAACGTTTTCTCGGATTTGTGCGCGCCGAAGGGCAACCGGTATTCACGGGCATCGCGATAATGATGCTTCTTGAGTCAGTCACGCACATCGTCTTGTTTGTGCCGGTGGAGATCATCCGTGCAAAGCGCGCACCAACGCGCACGATCATTCCATGGGGTCTCTTTGCCGGGGCTGGCGCATTCTGGATTGTCCATATCTTGCTCCTGTACTTTGCGTTCTCCGTGATTCCCGCCGGATACGCCATGGCGATTCGATCACTTGGGATTCTTGTCTCGGTGACGCTTGCGGGCGTTCGGCTTCGTGAAAACATCGGGCCTCGTCTCCCCGCGGTTGCGATGATTGTTCTTGGGGTGTGTTTCTTGAGTCTTTGGGGTTAGGACCGCTTTCGTACGACGGAGGCGGTCATTTTTTAGAAAACCCTAATGTTTTAGCCCTTGACAGCTCTTGTGGGCTCCGTTACAATTCCGTCACTTGAATGTCAGTCGTATAGAGCGACTGACGCATGAATACGCACAAGAGCCTGATCGGGGCGCTTCTCCTTGTGCCGTGACCACTGTCTTTGCCTCGCGCAGAGCTACAGTCAGGTCCGCCGGCGATCCATGTGACATGTTGTCCTGCGATCGTTTTTTTATCCGCGCAACGCGATAAGTCTTCAGAGATGAGCGATCTGAATCTTCGGGTCCCTCTCTCTGGCGATGACATAGGTAACTGCGCATCCCAGAGCGCACGTTACAAACACTATTCCACGCTTCGGCGAGAAATAGTCAAGTGTTAATAGACCTCACGCTACCAAACAGGACTCCATCCCCGCGACGGCCAAGTCCTATTTGATAGTGTGGGGTCTATAGATAAAGCAACCGCATAGTTCCAACACACCTCCTCGCAGGGGTGTATCGGAAATTCTATGTGGTGGTAGAGCATCTTAAGGGCATACGGTGAATGGCTTGACAGTATGTGCCGATGAAGGACGTAGCAGCCTGCGATAAGCCTCGGGGAAGTGGCAAGCAACTTTTGATCCGGGGATTTCCGAATGGGGTAACCTAACACGGGGAATGCCGTGTTGGCGGCTAGTAAATACATAGCTAGTCGTCGGGCACCTAGGGAAGTGAAACATCTCAGTACCTAGAGGAACAGAAACAAAGGATGTACTTCGCACACGAGCCACTTCGGTGGTTCATGTGCGTACAGTACATTTCATTCTCTTAGTAGCGGCGAGCGAACGGGGAACAGCCCAAACCTACATTATGAAGGTGTCGTGGAGCGGTGGTCTTCGGATCAACGCTTATGACACTGAAAGGTCGTGGCCGTTGTAATGTAGGTGTTGTAGGAGAGCGTCGGTCGTCCCACGTGACGGCAATCGCACATGGTTGAATAATCGAATCCGCTGGAAAGCGGAACCAAAGAAGGTGATAGTCCTGTACATGAAATTTATTCCATGACGATGACGCTATTTCCTAAGTACTACGGGGCACGAGAAACCCTGTAGGAATCTGCCGCGACTACGCGGCAAGGCTAAATACACATACTGATCGATAGTGAACCAGTACCGTGAGGGAAAGCTGAAAAGTACCCCGGGAGGGGGCTGAAATAGTATCTGAAACCGTATGCTTACAGGGAGTGGAAGCGGACGACTTGTTCGTTCCGTGACCGCGTTCCTATTGAAGAATGAGCCTGCGAGTGTGCTGGATATGGTTTGGTTAAGCTCGACAGAGCGAAGCCACAGTGAAAGCGAGGGTGAATAGCCCGCCGGACACTCAATTAAGGCGCCAAGGACTGACAAGCTCTTGGCTCCTGCATTGAGTGTCCACCATCGTATCCACACGACCCGAAACCGGGCGACCTAACCATGAGCAGGGTGAAGCGAGTGTAACAACTCGTGGAGGCCCGAACCGATATGCTGTGCAACACATCCGGATGACTTGTGGTTAGCGGAGAAATTCCAATCGAGCTCGGTAATAGCTGGTTCTCTCCGAAACAATTCTAGGATTGACGGCAATTAATAGCACATGGGGGGTAGAGCACTGATTGGGTTTGGGGCCGCAAGGTACCCGACCCAACCAAACTCCGAATACCCATGTGTGTTCCTGCCAGTTAGACTATGGGGGCGAAGCTCCATCAGTCAAAAGGGGAACAGCCCAGATCTCAAACTAAGGTCCCTAAGTAATCACTAAGTGTGAAAGGCGGTGATGTGACGTATACAACCAGGAGGTTGGCTTAGAAGCAGCCATCCTTTAAAGAAAGCGTAATAGCTCACTGGTCAAGTTGCGTTGCGCCGATAATGTCCGGGGCTCCAAGTGATTCACCGAAGTTGAGGGTTCGTGCTTAACGGCACGAGCGGTAGGAGAGCATTCCATGTGCATCGAAGCGTAAGGGGTGACCCAACGTGGAGCGCATGGAAGAGAGAATGCAGGCATGAGTAGCATAAAGGCAGGCGAGAACCCTGCCCACCGTAAGGCTAAGGTTTCCTGGGCAACGCAAATCGCCCCAGGGTTAGCCGGGAGCTAAGGCGAGGCCGAAAGGCGTAGCCGATGGACAGCAGGTCAATATTCCTGCGCTCCCATGATGTTCCGATGGAGGGACGGTTTTTCGAGCATCCCGCGTGTTATGGCTATCACGCTGGGGCGTCGTTCCCGCTGCGTAGGTAAATCCGCGCGGCACAAGGGCGTGGCGCATCGCGAGCTCTGTGCAAACAGAGCAAGGGGATGGGAGAGAAATCCAAGAAAAGCTCCTAGGGTTAACATCATGGGACCCGTACCGTAAACCGACACAGGTAGCCGGGTAGAGAATACTAAGGTGTACGAGAGAAACTTCCTTAAGGAACTAGGCAAAAAAGCGGCCGTAACTTCGGGATAAGGCCTGCTTCTCATCGTGAGATGGGGAGCCGCAGCGACTGATTTCAAGCGACTGTTTATCAAAAACACAGGTCCCTGCTAAACCGCAAGGTGATGTATAGGGGCTGATGCCTGGCCAGTGTCCGAACGTTAAGGAAGCGGGTTATTCAACCTTCGGGTTGGAGAAGCTTGCGACTGAAGCGCGGATGAACGCCGGCCGTAACTATAACGGTAGTTCTCGCTACCCCTTCGAAAGAGGGAAAGAGAAGGGCCGTTATAAAATCAGGCTATATACTAGAACATCTGGGAATACGATCGTACCGTAAGGTGACAATCGATCGTCGAAGCAGACAACTAGTAGGAAAGACTTGAGGTGTGATTTCTGGCGGGATGCATAACATCCTGCATATGAAGCAAACACCCTATGATGTGTTACGTAACCTGAAAGGGAAATATCTTCGATACTATCTCGCTGGATTTGTGGATGGTGAAGGAAGCTTCAATGTTTCCTTTGCAAAACATCCGACAGCAAAGTTTGGGTGGCTGATCACTGCACGTTTTCAGGTGTATCAGCACAACAAACATAAAGAAATCCTGGAGATGTATCAAGAAATATTCCAGACAGGACGTATCCATCCGAAACATGGCAGCAATGTTTCCGTGTTCACGATTCAAAGTACACGGATATTGTATGAGCGTGTGGTACCGTTTTTCGAACGGTATCCCGTAGCGACAAAGCATGATGTTTTCCAGAAATGGAAAACGATCGTGGAAATGCTTATCAAAAAAGAGCATTTAACAAATGAAGGATTCGGAAGCCTTGTGAATATCGCACACGATATGAACACAATCGGCAAAGGACGCAAGTGGTCTAAAGAAATTCTTCTCGCCATGATTCAACCTCAAGAATCCTCAGAGACTATACGCCTGACTTCCGCATTAGGGCGGAAGAAGACATAGTCCAATCCTTATAGCGATATAAGGTGGCACACGCCTAAGGTAGCGAAATTCCTTGTCGGGTGAGTTCCGACCCGCACGAATGGCATAACGACTTGAAAACTGTCTCAAGGAAGTGCTCGGTGAAATTGCAATATGAGTGAAGATGCTCATTTACCCGCAGCTGGACGAAAAGACCCCGTGAAGCTTTACTACAACTTGTTATTGAGTTCATGTCTCACATGTTCAGAATAGGTGGGAGCCTTCGGGCGCCAGTGAGATACCACCCTTGTGTTATGTGAATTCTCATCCGACTCCGTGAATCCGGAGTTAGAGACAGTAGCTGGTGGGTAGTTTGACTGGGGCGGTCGCCTCCCAAAAAGTAACGGAGGCGTTTACAAAGGTTGGCTTAGCTCCGATGGAAACGGAGCTGGACG
>CAZRYK010000056.1:0-5753 GCA_964604315.1 uncultured Gammaproteobacteria bacterium | reverse complement strand
AACTTTCCCTTGCAAGGTACCCTGCGGCAAGCCGCAGGGAAAAATCTAGTTTTATGGTATACTAAAAAAATTCTAAAAAAACGCATGACCCATTCCGATTCAGCGATTTTCGTAAAGAACTTAAAAAAATCCTTCAAGGACTTGGACGTCTTGACCGGCATTAATTTAGAAGTCCAACGCGGAACGATTCTTGCGTTACTAGGGCCCAACGGCGCAGGCAAAACCACCACGGTGCGCATTTTAAGCACGCTTTTAAAACCCGATAGCGGCGAGGTTTTGGTGAATGGTCATAATGTGGTCACCGATGCGGACAAGGTGCGCGCAAGCATTGGGTTAACCGGACAATACGCGGCAGTCGACGAATTTTTAAACGGCATGGAAAACTTAGAAATGATGGGGCGGCTATACCATCTTAGCCGAGCGGATAGCAAAAAACGCGCGCAGGAACTGTTAGAACAATTCGAACTTGTCGATGCGGCTAAACGCAGTGTGAAAACCTATTCCGGAGGTATGCGCCGCCGGCTCGATTTGGCCGCCAGTCTTATTGTGACCCCGCCGATTGTGTTTTTAGATGAACCCACCACCGGCTTAGACCCGCGCAGTCGCTTGACGATGTGGGAAGTTATTAAAAAACTTTCCGAACTCCATGTCACGGTTCTTTTGACCACGCAATATTTAGAAGAGGCCGACAAACTCGCCGATCGTATTGCGGTGTTAGACCATGGCACGATTATTGCCCAAGGCACGGCCGATGAATTGAAGAAAAAAGTGGGCAGCGACCGATTGGAACTCACCATTAAAGAAGGCAGCGATTTTGACAAAGCGGTGGCGGTGATTGATGGCGAGGCATTACAAAATAATAAGGAAGAGCGCACAGTGAGCATAGCCACCAGCGGAACCGTACATGAAGTGAAGCGTGTGCTCGACCACATGGAGCAAGCCGGTATTGAAATCGAAACCTTGTCGCTTCACAAACCCACGCTCGACGATGTGTTTTTACAATTCACCGGACGACAAGCCGAAGATGGTACGGAAGAATCAGAAGAACCGACGAAAAAAAATAATCTATGACGCCGCAAACGCATTCCAACCTTTATTGGACTATCACCGACATCTGGGTTTTTATTGAACGCAGTCTTCGCCACATCTTTAAAAACAAAGATCAAATTTTGGGCTTAACGATTCAGCCCATTATGTTTATGTTGTTATTCCGTTACGTCTTTGGTGGCGCCATTAACACGGGCGGCGTGAGTTATGTGAACTTTCTCGTTGCCGGAATTTTGATACAAAGTTTGGCGTTCGGATCACTTACCACATCTATGAGCGTGGCTATGGATTTACAGCGCGGCATTATTGACCGGTTTAAATCTTTACCCACAGTTAGTTGGGGCGTGCTTGTGGGGCATGTCATTGCCGACATTGCCCGTAACCTTATTCAGTCATCGGTGATGATCGGCGTGGGGTTTGCGGTCGGGTTTCGGCCCACGGCTTCGGTAAGCGAGTGGTTTACCATTGCAGGATTGTTGTTGGTGTTTACGTTTGCCATGTCGTGGGTGGCTGCAATATTGGGGTTGTTAGCTAAAACCGTGGAGTCGGTACAATGGCTAGGATTTTTTGTCATCTTCCCGCTCACCTTTGCCAGCGCCGCTTTTGTGCCAACGGAAACCATGATTTGGTGGCTGCGCGCGTTTGCCGAAAACCAACCTGTGACGCATGTCATAGAAGCCGTCCGCGCGTTAATGATCGACGCGCCAGTTGGCGATCATGCATGGATTTCGATTGTGTGGTTTGCCAGTATTACCGTGGTTGCCATCCCCATTGCCGCCTACCTTTTCCGCCGCCACGGCACGGCATAAAATTCCATTTGACAAGGCATCTTAAACTTTTTATACTCAAATTGTTAAATTTTTTATTATCTATGCCCCACCCTACAGCACTCCGCACGACCCGTCAGTCAGAACTCTCTCGTCTTCAGCAAGAAGTGACGCTTCTTCGTTCTCTTATGATTAGCTGGATGGGCCAAGATGACGAAGGGGAATATCGTCCAGCACTTGTTCAGCGCATCTTAAAAAGTGTCACCGAAAAACCCACACAGCGATTCACGAACCCTCGGGCGTTTCTCAAGGATCTTGAGCAAGCATAATGGAAATCCTTTATAGTAAAAAGTTCTTGAAGTCCGCGAAGCTCCTTCCAAAAGCTCAACAGCTGAAACTTGGATCTCTTCTCTTGAATCTTCAAGACAATCCGTTTCATCCTCTGCTTCACACGAAACGTTTATCTGGTGATCTTGCGGGATTTCTTTCCTTCCGCATTACCCGCGATTGGCGAGTCATTTTTCATTTTCTCGATCCCACAACGATTCAGCTACTTCGAGTGGAACACCGCAAAGATATTTATCGTTAAGTCTATGTACTTGAAGACACCAAGAACGCTGTTCCCTCAACGTTTTCTTAAAGTTGATGAGGACGGCATTTTTAATAGTATCGCCTCTCGACGAGATGCCAAAAATGTCCGTTTTTTCTCTCACAAAATTACATGGCGTCATAAAAAAGACATTCCATTGGCTTGACCGGATCACAAAATAACAGTAAACTGTGATCGCCTATGAAACTCATCTTGCGAAATTTACTACGGCGGAAAGTGCGAACCCTGCTCACCATTGGCGGCATTGTCATTGGTGTTTTTGCGCTTACCGTAATGGGTGCCATGTCGGAAAAGTTGAACAAGCTCGTCAAAGGCGGCGAGGATTATTATGGTACGAAAGTACTAGTTGTAGATGGCCAGTCGTCCGCGTTTTTTGGCGGCGCACCGCTCATGATAGACAAACGCGGCGAGATTGAAAAAGTTGAAGGAGTGAAATATGTTTCTCCTGATGTGAGCGTGCTACTTGATCAAGAAGTCGGCGCAACGTTCGGCTCGCCTGCGATGGTCGTGGCGCATAATCCCGAAGCCGACCCGTATGAATCATTTAAACTTTCGGTCACCGATGGCCGCATGATTGAATCTGCCGACCGCGGCAAAGTCGTGATGGGTTCTGATCTTGCCGAAACCAAAGTAGTGAAGCTTGGCGACACCATCAAGCTCCGCGATCGAGATTTTGAAATTGTTGGGATTTTAGAAAAAACACTCACCGCGCCGGACACATCTGCGATTGTTTCGCTTACCGATGCACAAGAACTATTGTATGCTACGCTCCCCGACGCGTTCAAACAAACGCTGAAGGCTAACCAAATCACCTCGAGCTTTGCCGTGTACTTGAATGATATTGAACAAGGCGAAGAAATCGCCAAGCGCATTAACGAACAGGTCGCGGGCGTGAAGGCGTACGGCCCATCTTTTTTTGAAGACCAAATCAGCCAAGGTACGGCCATTTTTAACGCCATTATTCTATCCGGCGCACTTATTGCCATTATTGTCGGCGGATTTTCGATTATGAATACACTCACCTTTTCAGTGATCGAACGCACGCGCGAAATTGGCATTAAAAAAGCGGTTGGCGCGCGCGAAGGTCGCATTTTACGCGAATTTTTATTGGAAGCCGCGGCCATTGGCGTCATCGGCGGCATTGTGGGTTTGGTGTTAGGCTACCTTATGACATTGGCAATTAACGCGGCGTCGAAAAGTAGCGGCATTGTGTTGTTCTTGGTCACTCCGAGGTTGGCGATGGCGGTTTTTGTCTTTGCGATTTTTATTAGTGTAGCGGCCGGGTTCTTCCCCAGCCGACGCGCGTCAAAATTAAGTCCGGTAGAGGCATTGCGTTATGAATGACATTATTGCTCGCACCATTAACTTAGAAAAAACCTACAACTCCGGGGAACACAATGAGGTCAAAGCCGTGCGCGGGATCTCTGTAGATTTTCGGGCTGGCGAATTTGTGGCGGTCATTGGGCCGTCCGGATCCGGCAAGTCCACGTTCATGCATTTGCTGGGCGTGTTAGATGTGCCCACAGGTGGCGATGTAGAAATTGCCGGCAAATTATTAAGCGGATTGTCGCACAACGCTCGGGCCGATTTGCGCGCCAAAGAATTAGGATTTATTTTTCAAGGGTTCAATTTAATTCCCACATTAACCGCTATGGAAAACGTGATGCTCGCAGGCGATTATGCTGGCTTGGCATCGAGCGTTACACAAGATCGCGCGCAGGCGTTGCTGACCGAGATAGGCTTGGGTGAGCGCATGGATCATATGCCGTCCGAACTTTCCGGTGGCGAACAACAACGCGTGGCAATTGCCCGATCGCTTATGAACGACGGGCGCATGATTTTAGCCGACGAACCTACTGGGGAACTCGACACGCATAATTCTGAAGTCATCGTGCAGTTACTAAAAGATTTGGTAACACGCAAAAACAAAACCATCGTCATGGTGACGCATAACGAAGACTTAACCCGCTTCTGCGACCGCGTCATTAAAATCGTCGACGGAAAATTAGCAGTATAGCCTTTTGATAGTTTTATTCCACCGGCCTGTGGCTGATTTGTATTTTATTGAGTTTTGGCATAATGATTCTTTCGTGCCCATTATTGAAAAACGCAAAAAAATGTTATTATAAGGTAGTTATGAACATCATCCAAAAAATTTCATTGTCTCCAAAAATATTCTGGCCGGTTCTTATTGTCCTTCTTGGCGCTCTTGTTCTCGCGTCCCTCTTTGTGTACAAAACCATAACCGCGGGCGGCACCGTTGATTCAAACGAGGCGACCAATGAAGAAGTCCGTAGTACACTAGAAGAAATTGCTGAAGCTGTGGACGGAGAAACGGAATTGAATCTCAAACCGCTCGAAGAATACCTAGCGAATGCAACATGCGGCAATGCGCAATGCGACTATGGCGAAGACAGCGCGAGTTGCCGAGCCGATTGCTCGCCCGCCGAAATACAAACAGACGCATGGACACAAGTAAACGGACCATACGGAGGGTATATCACGGATTTGATCAAATCGGAGGACACGCTGTATGCATCTACCGCCTATAATTTTGGGCCGGGCGGAAACGGAATATACAAAATATCCAACGACGGCCTGACATGGGAAGCGTTAGGAGGGACAACAAAAGCCAGCTTTCACCTCTCGATCAATCCCAACGACACCAAGACGATAGCTTTTATTTCTGAAGGCGAGCTCCGTCTCACAAATAATGGAGGACGAACATGGCAAACGATTGATTCCCCTGATGGCGGGTATCAAGCGATCGCGTTCAGTAAAACAAAACCGTCCCTGCTTTTTGCCACAACGAACAACGATGGAGTATCGCAGTTTCACGCTTCAACAGATAACGGAAAAAGTTGGGGTCAAACTTCGTCGCTTCCAACGACCGAATGGAGCGTCAAACCCATCTGGGCCGCCATTACCGATCTGGAAAAAAATGCCGCAAAAGTGATCGCGCCACACCCGACAAACGAAAATATTATCTTCATTGGAACAAATTCCGCGTTATTAAAAAGCAGTGATCGCGGGAAAAGTTGGAAGCGAGTCGATACCAGCTTTCACCGCACCGACATCTTAGACGTCGAAATCAATCCACAAAAGACCAACGAAGTATACGCGCGCGTCGGCGTATTTGAGGATCTTGTATGCATGAACGTCGACGAAAAAACAGAAAAAGAAAAATGCGCCGGCGTGTATCAAAGTGCTGATCTGGGCGAGACATGGCAACAACGCGATGCACACTATTTTGACCCGTCCGAAGGAGGTATTTTTATTGATGACCACAATCCCGACATTGCGTACGCGATTTTTTCAAGAAAAATTTT
>CAZRYK010000055.1:0-5830 GCA_964604315.1 uncultured Gammaproteobacteria bacterium | reverse complement strand
AGCAAACCCTAGCAAAGAAAACAAGGTTTCACGCACCCAAAAGGTAACGGTATCGGCCTGACCCTGGCGGCGAGGATGGTGGGCTAGCCAAACGTTCCGAGCTTGGCCCACGAGAGCGATCGGTCGCACTACGCAAGACCTTCCGGGGCACGGGGGTCAAACGTATGTGCGGCCGGTCGCATAATCTTTCTTTAAGAAAAATTTTAATTTTACCACGTACCGCATGGTATGTGGTTATCCACACCGGCCATTCGGGCAGATTTTGCTATTTTTCAAGGAAAATGTATAATAACCACGGTGTTTATTTGCATTATTAAACGTACGTCATATGGCTAAAGGAATGACAAAGTCCCAGCTTTATGCTCATTGGGCAGAAAAGTCTGGCATGTCAAAGAAGCAGGTCGCCGATATGTGGGACATGGTTGTCTCAACCGTGTACAGCGAAAGCAAAAGTTCCGGCGAAGTGACCTTGCCGGGCTTAGGCAAGATGGTGAAGCAAAATCGCCAAGCGCGCATGGGCCGAAACCCTGCAACTGGCGAGCAGATCCAAATTCCTGCCAAGACCGTTTTGAAGTTCCACGTGGCAAAACAAGCAAAAGACGCGATTCTCTAAGAATTTCGTACAACGCTAACAGCCGTCCCGATACCCTCGGGGCGGTTTTGTTTTACAAAAACTGACAGAATTTTAATTGTTTTTTTCACGAAAATATGATAAAATGTCTTTATGAAACACTGGAGCGTAGATGAAAAAAAATTTAAAAAAGACCCGGCCGCTTATGCTATTTGGCGACTTGAACAGCGTATCAATTTTGGTATTGGCCGAAAAAAAATCAACCGTTCCGAGCTGAAAAAATACTGGCATCGTCTTCATCTTGACCCTGCTCGGAAAAAGTACCTGAAGTTTTTGGTATGGGGATAAAATCTATTCTTAGTCAACATCAAGTTGCACTGTTGGTGGCTTTAGGCAAGGAATCTGCGATCCGGCGACTTTTTTATCTCTCGGGCGGAACGGCGCTTGCCGAGTATTATCTCCATCACCGCTATTCGGAGGATTTGGATTTTTTTTCCGAGACAGAATTTCATCCTGCCGCGATTTCTGTTGTTCTTAAAAAGATACAAAAAAAGGTTGGCTTCCATTCCGTGGTTATTGAACAAAGCTTTAATCGCAATCTCTTTTTTTTGCACTTTGATGACGACGTTGTAAAGACCGAATTTACCTATTTTCCGTTCCCGCGGATCGAATCACAAATAAAACGTAACAGCATAGCCATTGATAGCCTTTTAGATATTGCCGTAAATAAGGTTTTTACCATTTATCAAAATCCCCGGGCGCGGGATTTTATTGATGTGTACCTTATCCTGCAAAAACAAAAGACATGGAGTATGGATTCTCTTACAAAGAAGGCAAAGATTAAATTTGACTGGCATGTGGATCCGGTTCAGTTAGGGGCGCAATTTTACAAGGTGACAGAGGCGAAAGATGAACCGAGAATGATTAAGAAAGTTCACCGCAAAGATTGGGAAGCATTCTTTCAGAAAGAGGCCAAGCGCTTACAAAAAGACATCTTGGGGTAGCGTGATGACGTTTGTATTTACCACATATTTGACCGTTCGGTTTTTTGGCGTTGTTCTTCTTCGTTTCTTTGTGCTTTTTTTGCCGCTTCTTGCGCGGCTTTTTGTTGTTCGACAAATTTTGCCCAAATTTCAACAACCCGTCGAAGCCACGATTGATCTTGATCCTGCCAGTGATCCATCACAAACCCTTGGAATTGCGGGTCGGCCCAAAGCATTCCAAAAAGCTCGGCGTTTTCTACGCCCCATTGGTAAACTTTGTCGTCCGGGGTACCTTCAATGTCCGATGTTAACGCAAGATGTTCTTGCACAGCAATGCGGGCCTCAAGTCTGGCATGATGCGCTTCCTTCTCCTTTCCGGCCTCGAATTCGGCTGACGATGCTGTTTCCCACTCCATAGATTGTCACTATAGCAAAAAAGTGGACATCGGAACACCCCTTGTACAAGATTCAACCCTGTACAAGGTTGAATCTTGTTTAGTCAGAGAAAGGATCATCAAAGGGGTGATCCTCTTCAAAGCAAAACCGGCAATAAAGCTCTTTCTGTTTCTCTTTGTCTGTTGAGAGTAAGTCAAAAACTTTATCCGTATTTATCCAGGGAGGAGAAGTACTAATATAAGCCTGGAGGCTGGAATAAGGATAGGTCTTAGGGTTTTTGTTAATATCTTGTGGGTTGAGATGGATGTATCGCGAAACATGCAAAAGATATTCATCTGACTCAATGAGTTTTGCTTTATAACGCCCCTGAAAGATTGACCCTACCCTTTTATATTTCTGGTTGAAATAAGCTGTGTAGGCATTAATGAATGAGGTTATAAACTGGGGCAAGATTCTTTCATGTAGCTGTTGCAGAACCATATGAAAGTGATTGGGCATAAGACAATACACAATAAGTTTAACCTCATTAAAGAAATTAAGTCGCCTTTGTTGTAGATGTTTTTCAACCGGCGATAATGCAGATTCAAGAAAATAAAGAAAGACGTTGTAGTCTTCTTCATCTCGGAAGATATTATTTTTTTCAACCCCGCGATTGAAAATATGATAAAACCCGCCTTCAACAAAGGAACGAATATGATATTGACTGGGCATACCAAAGTACATTAAATATTAGACTTTGGACGCCCTAACTTCATGTTAGGTTATATTGTAAACTATTTTCTGAAAAGATCAACCCTTGATCGGGATTCAACCTTGTACAGGGTTGAATCTTGTACAAGGGGTGTTCCGGTGCTGTAGTTACTGTAGCCTAATGGCGACTATAAAAATGTGTTATAATAACCTTACTTAATTGTTATCTTTTTTGTATGCGCGAAGGATTTACTTCTGAAGGATTTACTTCTTTTCGGGTGGGGGTTCTGTCTATAGGATTTTTTATTGCCGCTGTTATCTTCTTTATGGCTTCCGGCGCAGAAGCAGACGACGTGGTGTTGCCGCAAGAATATGCCCCGGGCGAAATTTTAGTGCAACTTTCACCCGCGGCGCAATCGCAATCGAAAGTCGCGGCAAACCGTTTTGGCATTGCCTCGTTGGATGCGGTTGCCAAAAAGGTCGATGTGCAAACCATCGAGCCGTTGGCGCCGGAAAGCACGTCCCAAGACATGCAACGCATATACCGTATTCGCATTCCAGAATCGCAAGATCTTCGTAAAACGATTCAAGATTTCCGCAATAATCACACTATTGCGTTTGCCGAAGCTAATGCCAAAGTGCACGCGCACTTTACGCCAAACGATACGAACTTTGCGGATCAATGGAACTTCACAACCGTGGGCGCGCAAGAAGCATGGGATTATGACACAACAAACCCGATCCACGGCGGAGATTCCAGCGTCGTTGTTGCAGTTTTAGACACCGGTGTTGCGTATCGCACGAGTGGCAGTTTCACCCAAGCGCCAGATCTAGCCAGCACCACTTTTGCAACAGGTAAAGATTTTGTCGCCGAGCCGGACGACAGCACGCCGGATGACGACAATGGCCATGGTACGCACGTCACCGGAACCATTGCGGAAAATACCAATAATAGTTCGCGTGGTGCCGGGTTAGCGTTCAATTCCACCATTATGCCGGTCAAAGTGTTAGACAATGAAGGCTCGGGCTTGCTTTCCGATGTGGCATTGGGCGTGGATTTTGCTCGCAGTAACGGCGCAGACATTATTAATATGAGCCTGGGTTCGGATTCGGCGTTAGCCACTTTAGAAACCGCCATCACCAATGCGGTGAATGCGGGTATTCTTGTGGTGGCTTCTACAGGCAATAGTACCGCAACGCAAATTTCCTATCCGGCGCGTTATGACAACGTGATTGCCGTGGGCGCAACCGGCTTTACCGATGCCATTGCCAGCTATTCCAATACCGGCACAGGCATCGACTTGGTCGCGCCCGGCGGGGATGGGAATAAATATGTTTTGCAGGAAACCTACAGCAGTCTGAATAATGAAGGCTTGCCCAACAACTTTAGTACTTTCGGTATGGTGGGCTACCAAGGAACATCGCAAGCCGCGCCGCATGTCACTGCCGCCGCCGCATTATTGTTGGCGTTTGGAACACCGGCATCGCAAGTCGAATCGATTTTAGAAACCACCACCGTTGATCTTGGAGCGGTTGGCTACGACACCACCTATGGCAACGGTCGATTAGACATTGCCGGGGCGCTTGCCAAAGCCGCCGGGGATATTACTCCGCCAACCAATCCGAATATTGCGGGCTTCACCGATTCCTCGCAAGCCACCGCACTGGTGGACGGCGAACGCGGGAATTCCTTAACACCGTATTTTGTCAGCACGGTTGATGACAGCGATCTGCAAGGCTATTATGTGTATTTTGGAACCAATGCCACCGCAGATCCGGAAACCGATGGCACGTTTCAAACTTCCGGAACCTACCAAGGAACGGTCACGGCGGGCGACGATGTGTCGTATTACTTGCGCGCTAAAGCCAAAGACAATGCCGGCAATATTTCTACCGGAACCGCGCAATTTGAATACCGCGTAGATACCGTCGCCTCGCCAGCAACCAACGTTGGCAATACCAATCAATTAGGCGGCACATCGATTTTTTGGACAAACAACGATCCCAATCTTTCCCACAATATTCTTGCCCGTGCCAGCAGTCACAACGGTTTTTACAATCACGTGAATACGGCAAGCGGCGCAACCTACATGGACAACACACCACAACAAGGCGAGACATGGTATTACGTGGTTGCGGCTGTGGATGATCTTGGCAACATTGCGGTGTACTCGAACGAAACAATTGTAAAATTTTACCCGCAAGATTCGTTGGTCATGGGAACAGGCCAAGGAAGCGGGCCGCAAGTCACGCTGTTTCGCCGTGACGGCACGGTGATTCGCCGATTTTTTGCGTATGATTCCGCGTTGCGTTGCGGGGTGAATGTCGGCATTGGCGATTTAGACGGCGATGGAGTCAATGAAATTGTCACGGGCGCGGGCGCGGGGTGTAGTCCGCAGGTGCGGGTGTTCGACCAACTAGGCCGCGCAAAATTTACCAACGGATTTTATGCGTATGAGCCCCATGTGAAAACCGGCGTTTTTGTGGCGGTCGGCGATTTAGACGGTGATGGCGTTGGCGAGATTGTGACGGGCAACGGGCCGGGCGGCGGGCCACAAGTGCGCGTGTTTAATCGGTTTGGAACGCCGACTATTGGTGGTTTCTTTGCCTATGATAAAAATTTTCGTGGCGGTGTGTATGTTGCAACCGCGGATTTTAACGGCAACGGGCAATACGACATTGTCACGGGCGTGGGCGTCGGCGGCGGGCCGCATGTGCGAACGTTCAACAATAACGGTGTTGCCAAACGTCCGGGCTTTATGGCGTACAGCCCAACCTTTAACGCGGGCGTCCATGTTGGCGCGGGCGATGTCAACGGCGACGGCAAAGAGGAGATTATTACAGGTTCCGGCCCTGGCGGTAGTCCACAAGTACGACTCTTTAGTAAAGAAGGCAATGTGGTCGTTTCCAACGGCTGGATGGCCTATGCATCGGATTTCCGCGGAGGTATTTTTGTGGACGGCGCGGACACCGACCAAGACGGAACCGATGAAGTGGTTACCAGTGTGGGAAGCATGGGAAGTCCGACGATTCGGGTGTTTGAACCCAACGGCAGTGTCATCCGGCATGAATTTTTGGGGCTCACCGAAAGTTTCAAAAACGGCGTCATGACCGTTGGTGGCATACTTCAATAGGTGTAGAACGGAAATGAAAATGTCCTACCCAGAGGGAAGTAGAAATGTCCTACCCA
>CAZRYK010000054.1:4865-5952 GCA_964604315.1 uncultured Gammaproteobacteria bacterium | reverse complement strand
TCATGCCTTCAGTATATGCGCTTTTGCGTTATTTGGGAGGTTTAGGGATTCGGGTGGCCAAAAACTTGACAATGGTGTGGTGGCGGGGCATAGTATGCTGTTCGCGACAACTGGCAAGAGCTAAGCTCTTGCCAAAGGAAGGAGGTCCGCGGATGAGACGGATTCTGGCGGGCCTCTTGCTCGCCACGTTTTCCACGCTCGCAGGGTGTGGTGGAAAAATCTGGGGGCCCATGGCCCTGGATCACCCCTGCGAGTTCCAGCTGGAGATTAAGGAGAGCAGTGAGTCGTTGGGCTGGAAGTACGCCCACACTGGTCTCTCCCAAGTCGAAAGCTGGACGCTGGGCCACGACGGCGCGGTTGTGGGGCTCAACCCCCACGCGCCGGTCTATACCTATACCACCTACCGGCGGGGCGTGGATCTTCGGATCAGCGCCCCGTTCGGGGTGGACGTGGCCTCGGTTGTGTACCACTACGTTATCGCCGGCGTGGGCGACAACCAGTACGTGACCGAGGTCTTCAAGCGGTTGGGTGTGCGGGATACCCGCCGCTACGTCGCCGAGCGCTCGCGTGGGTCGGTAACGGTTGTCGTCGAGGTACAGTTCATTCTGTACCCTGGCGACGACCGCTGGCCCCGGGAGCCGGCGCTGGACCAGGACTTGCCGCCGAACATGCGGCGCAGGTTCATGGTTGCCCGCATCGAACGCCAGGAGCGGCCGAAAGACCGCTACCCGGCGTACAGGTAGAAACGTCCGCGCGGGGTTGAAGGAAGTTCCTCTCAACCTCGCGCGGCAAACCCCCTTCTATAAAAAGGCATTTTTTTGTATAATGTACTCATGCAAAAACCGCAACAATTTACCGAGGGCGATGTTGTTTGGAAAAATATTCCCAAAATCACGCTGAAAGGAATACAAGGGCAACTCAAAGGCTACGACATTCTTCCGGAAGACATTGAGCGAACAATGATTCTTACGCAACGTTCACGCGTTCAAGAGCGCGAATCGTATGTTTTTGTGACCATGATTTTCCCGCTCTATAACCCCAAAAAACGGTCTATTGAGGCAAAAGAACTAAACATCTTTATTACAGA
>CAZRYK010000054.1:0-4855 GCA_964604315.1 uncultured Gammaproteobacteria bacterium | reverse complement strand
AGAAAAAACGCTCATCACCATTCCGGAAAAAAGTTTTTCCATTGTTGAAGACTATTTTAATAATATTCAACATCATTCGCGGTTCAAAAAAGATTTGCTGTTGGAACCGGAAAACATTTTAAGCGGGCTGTTGGAAAACCTTATTCACGCCAGCTTCCCGATTTTGGAAACCATGAGCACCGCCATTAACGGCAATGAAGAAAAAATCTTTGCCGGTAAAGCGCAAAAATTGGTGGACGATTTGTCTATCACGCGCCGCAACGTCACCGACCTGCGCAGAATTATTTTAATGCACCCGCATGCGATTCGAAAGCTGGAAAGCTATTTGCACACCAACCAGTATTTCAACATGCAAGCTGAAGAATTGCAGTACGAAAAATTGGTAGACCATGCCCAAGAGGTTTGGGACGCATCCGACAATCTTAAAGAGCGCATAGAGGTGTTGCAACAAACGAACGACTCGCTGTTAAGTTTCCGCCTGAACCAAACCATGCGTGTGCTCACCGCCATTTCTGCCATCCTTATGCCACCAACGCTCATTGCCGGAATCTTTGGCATGAACGTTCGGTACGCGCCGTTTTTAACTAAACCCTACGACTTCTGGATCATCATGGGCATAGAGCTTTTCATTGTCGCACTGGGACTTTATCTTTTCAGCCGCAAAGGATGGACAAAATAACGTTTACCAATACCCTCAACCACCGCAAAGAACCGTTCACGGCCATTACCCCGCCGAGCGTTTCGCTATATAGTTGCGGCCCCACGGTGTATTCGCGCCCGCATATTGGCAACTGGCGCGCGTATCTTTTTGTGGATCTGTTGAAGCGCGTTTTGAAAATGAACGGTTATGCGGTAACGCACATTATGAACATCACCGATGTGGGGCATTTAACAAATGAAGAAAACGACACAGGGGAAGATAAATTGCAAAAAGCCGCAAATGCCGAGCGTAAAACCGCATGGGACATTGCCAAAGAATACGAAGGCTGGTTTAAAAAAGACGCCGCCGACTTAAACATTGAACCGCCAACAAAATACGTTCGCGCCACCGAGCATATCGGCGAGCAAATTGCGTTTATTAAGATTTTGGAAAAGAAAAAGTTTACCTACAAATTGCCCGATGGCATTTATTTTGACACGAGTAAATTAAAAAAATACGGAGAATTAACGCCGTTAGATGTTACGGGTCTAAAAGAAGGCGCGCGGGTTAAGAAAATCGCAGGCCGCAAAAACCCCACGGATTTTGCGTTGTGGAAATTCTCGCCCAAAAACAAACAACGCGACATGGAATGGGAAAGCCCCTGGGGCAAAGGGTTCCCGGGTTGGCATATTGAATGTAGCGCTATGAGCGAAAAATATTTGGGCGTGCCTTTTGACATTCACACTGGTGGCATTGATCACATCCCCTTGCACCACACGAACGAGATTGCGCAAACCCGCGCCGCCACCGGAAAATTACTGGCGAATTTTTGGTTGCATAACGAGTACCTTAAATTAGCCGAGGCAAAAATGGCTAAATCAACAGGCGAAGTTTTGACCCTTGACGCACTTCGTGAACACAATATTCATCCCCTTGCATTTCGGTATTATTGTTTGAATACGCATTACCGTCAAGTGATAGATTTTTCTTGGGAAGCATTAGAGGCCGCGCAATCGGCGTACGATAAATTATTGCGTCGCATGGAAGCATTAGACCCGCCCAAAATCGGTTGTGCCGAGTTTGAGAAAAATTTCCGTAACGCGTTGAATGACGATTTAAATGCGCCAAAAGGATTAGCCCTGTTGTGGGATCTGTTGAAGTCTAAAAATCCTTTGTCGGCGATTCACGCGAGTGTGCTTGCCATGGATGAAGTATTGGGTTTGGGTCTTCGCGATCATGAAGTGGAAGACATCCCGGAAGATGTCCGCGCTTTATTAGTGGAGCGCGAGGCCGCGCGCGAGGATCAAGATTTTACAGCATCCGACATGCTCCGTGAACAAATTGAAAAAGAAGGCTATAGCGTCGAGGATACACCCGATGGTGTGAAGATTAGGAAGAAATAGCCAGCTGTCAGTTTTTCGGAAGTGATCCGCTTGCCGTAAGTCGTCACACATTGGTGCCCTCCGGCGAGTGACTCCTTTACGCCAATCTGATCACTTCCGATTATTTATTCTGCCTTGGGGATTTGGCTCTCGAGGAGCTCCCGCAGCCCCGACGGGCTCGGCACGCCGAAGGCGGACGTCGGGGCGAGGGCGAAGTGCGACTCACCGCTGGAGTGAGGCGACACTGTATCCGAGAGAGACAGAGCCCAAAGGCAGAAAACTAATTACTGACAGCTGATCGATTTCATTGACGCGAGGGCGGTTTTTTGTTATGCACTATCCATGACAACGTCTTTTTGGCACAAGTTGCCGCGCCCATTTTTAATGCTCGCCCCACAATCCGGCATCACCGATTCCGCGTTTCGGCAACTGGCCATGCGTAACGGCGCCGATGTGGTTTTTACCGAATTCACGTCTGTGGATGGTTTAGCGTATTCGTCCGCGCCATCGCTGGAACGCTTAAAGTTTGACGCGTCCGAGCACCCAGTTGTCTGCCAGATTTTTGGCAACAAACCAAAATTTTTTTCCGAAGCAACAAAAAAAGTGGAAGCCGCGGGTTTTGATGGGGTGGACATTAACTTCGGTTGTCCAGCAAAAAAAGTAGTGGGCAATCAAGGGGGTGTTTCTTGCATGCGCGATTTAACCCTTGTGCGCCAAATTGTGGAGGCAACATGCGAAGCCGCGCAGAAGATTCCGGTTTCCATAAAAATCCGCCGGAGCATTAAATTAATCGACAACAACGGCAAAGCGCTTCCACAAGAACATACGGCGCTCGATCTTTTAGACACTATCAAAGATTTGCCTATCGCCGCTATGACGATTCATGGGCGCAGTTACGAGCGGCCGTTTACCGGCGAACCGGATTTTGCTATGATCGCAGAGGTCAAAAAACGCTTTAACGGTTTGGTGATTGGTAACGGCGGCATTAACACGGTGACCGATGCTAAAAACATGTTAGACAAAACCGGTGTTGATGGCCTGGCTCTTGCGCGCGGCATTTATGGTAAGCCATGGTTGTTCCGGCAGATTCATGAGTATCTCAAGACTGGCAAGTATGCGGAAGTTCAGTGGAACGTTATTATAGAAACCGCGGTATGGCATGCGGAGTTGATGTTTACATTAAAAGGCGAACGCGGCATTGTGGAAATGCGAAAACATTTAGGATGGTATTTTAAAGGTTTCCCCGGAGCGTCGGAAGTGCGCAAAGAATTGATGCAAATAAAAAATCCGTCGGAACTGCGAAGTGTAATTTCGAGCTTCAACCTGACGGCAGGTTGAAGCTGGTTTCCTTTCACCGCCGGGTCCCCTCTCTTAGAGAGAACCCAGCAGCGTTCGCTACCCCGCGGTCAACGGTCCCGCGACAGTTGTCGCGAAGACCTCTTGAGCCAACGGGGCAGCCATACCTCGGCGATGTAACCGAGGATAATAGCGACAAGGATCGTAGCCATTCATTTCTCCCGAGCGGCGATCTGCCGCTCGATTGCCGCCAGTTCAGACGCGAGCCGGAGTTTCCCGAGCTCGCGCTCCAGACGTTCGGGATCGTGCCGCCACATGGCCCACACGTCCGCTCGCCCGAGCGACTCAAGCTCGCTCTGATATTGCCGCATGGCGGCTAACGCGCGGCGCTCGGCGCCGCCCCGCGAATTGGCCCACTTGCGCAGTCTTCCCCGCGGAAGCCCCCAACGCTCGCAGATCTGATCGATCCGCGACGTCTTGTCCTTCTTGAGACGTCGCGGGAACCAGATTACGAGCGCGACAAGCGCGCAAACAAAAAACAGATACGCCCCCACGGCCTCCTCCCTTCGTTAGGTTCCTTTGCCGTGATAGCAAAAAACTACAGTATTAATCAAAATATGTAAAGACCTGGGCTAAAAAACCCTGTTTAATTTATTTCTATCATCTGACTAACCATATCGTCTTTGGACAGCTCACAGGCCGAAGATCCCACCTGAACATAATACGGCAATGGCTTTTGCATGAATTCCTTTAAAAATTCCACCGAACAATAACTGGTGGTTCCGTCAAAAATACATTCACCTGCGCCACCGCCCCATTCCACATCTTCATAATCATCGTACGGGCCAATATTGGGAACCGACGCATAGGTATAATCGGCCTTGTCGCATTTGCCCGCAACTTCCCATACCACATGGTACCCGACCGGCGTTTCTAAAACATACGGATCGCGTTTAAATAATCCTTGAGCTTCTCCGGGAAATGTTGCGTGCGGATCCACAAGGGCGTTGGCGATCATCACAATGGCAAAAAAACCGAAAACAAAAACCGCCACGACGAAGGTTTTGTGTAATGCATTCGGTGATTTCATACAATATTAAAAAGAATCTTTACAGTGTAGTCGCGCGGTAGTTACACTTCTCCAATCTAAAAACAGACCTTTAACTTGAAAGATAACTATTTGACTACCTCGGATTTAAATCCCTTCGCTTCTTCAACTAAAAATTTTCGCTCTTGTGTAAGAATATCAGGAGTCATGGAGAAGAAGTTCCAAAAACCGCTTGCGCGAAGGGTCAAGATTCAACCGCGACCAGTATTTTTTAAGTTCATTGATTTTGAGACGCTCACCATCCAACCCAAAATTCACCTTTTGCTCAAGCTTCCAAATAGCATGGGCTTCGGGGTCTTTTTTTAACGCATTTTCGTCTGTTGACCAGTTATGCATAATATCATTACATCATATTTTAGTAGAAATTTCAAGCTTTCGTTCTCTCTCATGTCAAATGCGACATAGCGAATTCTTTGGGTGTTTGCATAT
>CAZRYK010000053.1:0-6069 GCA_964604315.1 uncultured Gammaproteobacteria bacterium | reverse complement strand
AGCCGAGTCCGCTGGAGACGAGGACTGCTGTGCCCGACAAAGGACAGAAAGCTCAAAAAATCTTTATTAAAAGTTAAATGTAAAAAGTATGTGTGGAAATCATTGTCAGTGTGAAGGAGGAATGGAGTTGCAGGTCGGAAAATTGGCGCCAGATTTTGAACTGGAGGCCTATTACAAGGGAGAATTCAAGCGGTACGGGCTTTCGCAATTCCGCGGAAAGTGGGTCGTTCTTTTCTTCTACCCGCAAGATTTCACGTTCATCTGTCCAACGGAAATCAAAGAATTTTCCGCCAAACATACGGAATTTGAAAACTTGAATGCGGTGGTGTTAGGCGCGTCTACCGATAGTGTTCATTCGCATAAAGCCTGGGCCGAACGGGACTTTACCGATGGTCTAGCCTATCCGTTGTTATCGGACCCAACGCATCGACTGTCCGAAGATTATGAAGTTTATGTGGAAGAGGAAGGCGTGGCTCTGCGCGGAACCTTTATTATTGACCCCGAAGGCGTTCTGCAATGGCAAAATGTGCATGCATTATCTGTTGGCCGCAACGTCGCCGAAGTCAAACGCGTTTTAGAAGCATTACAAACAGGGGAGTTGTGCGGCGTAAACTGGGAACCAAGCAAACAGACGTTGGGTCAAGCCTAAGAAGTAGTAGGTGCAAGGGGTAAGGTTTAAGGAATAAGGGCTAAGTATGCTGAAATAATTTTTACTTATCCCTTAACCCTTATCCCTATTTTTTGTGCTATACTGTGTGTATGAAAAAAGTGCAATGTGTTCACGAAAATTTTGACCAAACACAGCAGGATTTCGTTGCGTTGACTTCGCATCAACTTCGTACGCCGCTGTCGGCGACAAGTTGGTTTTTGGAAATTCTCTTAAAAGAGATTCCGGGAAAACTCAATGACAAGCAACGCGATCTATGTGAACGCGCGTATGAATCCAATATGCGCATGATTACGTTAGTGAAAGATTTATTAGATATTTCACGTCTTGATTCTCATGATGTGGTGACGCAGATTTCAACATTTTCCCTTACCTCTCTCATTCGCAAGATTTTAAAGAATCATGAAGGGCCGGTGCGCGCCCGAAATTGTAAGGTCGAATTATCTGTCCCTAAAAGGTTAACGCGCATCACCACAGACAAAACTCTTGTCCAGCAAATTTTAGAAAATCTCATTCACAACGGTCTCAAATATTCCGCTGGAAAAAAATGTCATATCCGTATTGAGGCCCTGGAAGAAAAACAGTTTATTGTTGTAAAGGTCGCGGACGAAGGTATTGGTATTTCTGCCGAAGATCAACGACGCATTTTTGATCGATTCTTCCGCGCTGAAAATGCTAAAACGGCTTCCACGCACGGTACGGGTTTAGGATTGTTTCTCTCCAAGCATCTTGCCAATATTTTAGGGGGCGATATTACGTTTGTGAGCGCGCTCAATAAAGGTTCTACCTTTTCCTTGCGACTTCCTAAAAAACGCGCGACGTCTTCTAAAAAAACCGCAAGAGGATTATAATAAGAATATGCAAAAGAAAAATGCAAAGAAACGCGTTCTTGTGGTGGAGGATGAATTGAGTCTTTTAAAAGCCATTGAAACGATGTTAGAGGCTTCGGGATTTGAAGTGATCATCGCCTCGCATGCCGAAGAAGCCACAGCAAAGATTTTTCTGTACGACGATCGCAAACCCGATCTTATTTGGTTAGATATTAATTTACCGCATTTGAATGGGCTCGATTTTTTGGAAAAAATCCGTGATGATGAAAAATTTACAAACACGCCGGTTATTATTGTCACAAACTACGGCGACGCTGTAACGCGAGCGCGCGCTAAAAAAATGGGCGTCGACGCGTTTTTTGTTAAATCCGATCACGAACTTGGTGAAATTATAGACAGCGTTCGCGAACTTACCACAAAAACATGAATCCCGCGGGCCCCGACACCAAACCTTTAGCAAATTCTCGTATTGTTCTGTTGACGATTGTGATGTTGTTCATTATCAGCGTTATTGCTTTTGTTTTGGTGAAGATCCTGCCAAGCCCAACAACAACCATCCGCTTGGTCAACGAATCCCAACCCGTGGAACAATTAGAAACGCCGCAAGAAAATTCGGGTTCTATTCTAGATCGTTGAATATTTTCGTAACACCGCGCGCACAATGCCTTGAACCGTTGGGTTTTTGGCGTAAATAGGCTTCATGGTGCTGTTTGCGGGTTGCAAGCGAATGCGGTTTTTTTCGCGGTAATATTTCTTCAGAGTCGCATAGGCGTTATCTAAGAGCGCAACAACCACATCGCCGTTATGCGGATAAAAATTTCTTTCTACAATCACATAATCGCCATCTAAAATGCCATCGTCAATCATGGATTCGCCTTTCACCTTCAACACAAAAGAATTTTCGTCGCGCACAAGCGATGTGGGAACCGTAATCATTTCATTTTCCTGAATGGCTTCAATAGGTTCTCCGGCGGTAATAAGCCCCACCAATGGTAATTCTACGGCCTGCATGGAATGGGGGAACAAATGTGTTGATTCAACTTCAATTAAATCAATAGCGCGGGCTTTTTTAGGCGCGGCTTTAATGTAGCCCTTGTCTTCCAAATTGCGCACATGCTCAAACACCGTGGCTTTGGATGTTAAACCCATGTGTTCGCCAATCTCTTCGTACGACGGAGCATAACCATGCAACCCAATAAACTCTGTAATGTAATCGAGAATTTGTTTTTGACGTTTGGTTAAAGGCTCGGTCATAAAAGTTTGGGTTAGGGCAGGGGAGCGTAAGCATCCTTCCCGCTTCCTTATATTAATGTATGATGATTTCATGATAACCAAACAAAAACCGTACGTCAAGGTTTATAAAAAACCGTGCCTGTGGATAACTTTTTATCCACCGCTTATAATAAGAGGAGAGGGTCGGGGATAGCGCTGCTCCCCTCTTGATCAAAGAAAAAAATGAAACACGTTCGAAGGAAAATTTTTTTATCTCCAAACCCGCTTCTTGGTGTTGTCTTTTTTCTTTGCGCGGGAATGCTCCCCTCCCTATCCCCTGTCTTTGCGCAAGAGTTGTCTGTTGACACATCTATTGCACTGGATGAATCCACGATTATAACCAAAGGATACAGCGTGCAAAGCTCGAACGGGGATTTTCTTATTGGCATTGCGCCGGGAATCTTTACCGAATCCACGGTTGTAGAAATCAAAAACGCCGATACCGAAAGGACGGCCGTGCCAGAGCATCTACAAAAGATCAGCGAGACGTACATTTATAATATTCGCATGACTACGCCAAAAGTTTCGGTGCGGCCGTTGTGGTTGCGTTTACGCTATACGAGCGATTCGTCGTTTCGGAAGCGGCCGTATTTTTGGAATCGTACCACTACCGAATGGCAAGAGCTTCCGGCGCGTTTAGACGCGGTCAATCATACCTTGACGTTTGCTATTCATTTTCCGTATACGCAAGTGGCGGTGTTCGAGGACACATTGCGCACCGATGCGCCCGTGAATATTACCGCGAGTCCCCCGCCAGGCATACAGTCCGGCATTGCGTTGGTTGTCGACAATCGCACAGGAAACGTGTTGTATGAAAAGAATGCCGACAAAGAATGGTGGCCCGCAAGCCTCACCAAGCTCATGACGGCTTTGGTGTTTTTAGAAACCAAACCCGATCTTCAAAAAGTGGTTTCTTATGATGTTGCGGACAACGCTATTGGCTCGAAGTTGTATGTGAAACACGGGGAGACCATGCGTTTGCGCGATCCGTTTGAAACCATGTTGGTGGGGTCGGCGAATAATGCAACCCATACGGTGGTGCGAAGTTCCAGTTTAACAGAAAGCGTTTTTTTGGCGCGCATGAATGCAAAAGCCAAAGAAATCGGAATGGCAAATACGACGTTCGCGGATTTTTCTGGGTTAAGCACGGAAAATAAAACCACGGCGCGTGATATTGCGCGGCTTGCGCAAAATGCCGGCCGCGTGCCAGAAATTTTTACCTCTACCAATCGCCCGTCGTATTATTTTGCGACGCTGAACACCGGTATGCCACACACCATTAAAACCACCAACAAAGTTGACTTGCCGTTTAAAGCATTGGTGCAAAAAACCGGATACTTAGATGAATCCGGCTATCAATTTGTTACGCATTTGCAAGACTCCCCTGGCAACGAGTTTACCATTGTCATTATGAATGCCCCGTCATCCGCTATACGATTTAACAATGCTAAAGCTTTGGCGCAATGGGTGAAAGACGCGTGGAGATGGAACTAGAGAAGGTTTAAGGTATAAGGGTTAAGGGATAAGTAAGAATTATTTCAGAATGCTTAGCCCTTGTCCCTTAAACCTTATCCCTTACTTTGATCATTAATACAACTCCGGAATTCTTGAACATCGCGGTCTTCTATAGCGCGGGTGGTCAACGGGCGAATGCCTTCCGGATCGTCGGACAAATCAAACGTTTGCGCCGTACCTTGGAAAAAGTTATATAAGGTTTTTTGGGGGTATTTCACAAGCGATAAATACCGATCCCCAAACGGTTGCAGTGAAACAATGCAACGCGGAAGTTCTGTATTATTTGTTAAAGCTTCAACGGCCGACATGCCTTGAGAAGCTGGCGGTTCAATGCCCGCAAGCTCCAAAAGCGTTGGCTGAATATCGGCATGGCTTAAGTAATGGTTATAAACCTTTGGAACGGCAAATGGATGTGGAAGTTTACGCGGCGGCATCAACACAGCCGACGTTTTAAACACATTTTCATATGCGCGATGCGCTAATAAAGGTTTGCGATCGTTCGGAACCACCGGCGAGGGATGATCGCCCGTAATAAAAATGAAACTTGTATCGCGCAGGCCGGACGTTTCTAGCCACTCCAGCGCCGTGCCTAAATAAGCATCCTGCATAAAAATCGCGTTGCTGAACTCTTCGGCAAAATTTTGGGGTTCGGGGAAAGGTAAATTTTGTGCATCGATTTCGTGAAAACCCTCGGGGTATTCGTACGGATAATGATTCGTGGTAGAAACCGCAATGTAGGCAAAAAAAGGTTGTTGAAGATTTTGAGAAATATATTCCCCGGCGCGCTTATAAAAAATATCTTCCCGGAACCCCCACGTGGCTTCGCGGTCGCTGACTTTCATGATGTCTTTTTGATGCGCGCTTTCAAAACCAATCAATGTTGCAAAATCGCCGGTCGACGCAAACGACAAATCATCGCTTTTAAAAAACGCGGTATGGTAACCCGCGCGTTGCAAAATCTTTGGAAGACATGTGGGCACGGGGATGTCTGCTTGTTTGGCAATCGTGTCGCCTGGCGTGGGCAAAATGGAACACAACAGCACTTCTTCGGCGCGAATCGTGTTCACAGTTTGCGAAATTTCCGATGGAATCAAAATACCTTCCTCTGCCGCGCGTAAAAAGTTTGGCGTGTTTTTAGCATTCACCTCCGCCGCATTGAGGCTTTCCAAATGCAAAATAATAACATTGGGTCGCTCTTCTGACATCGTCGGATTCGCGCTAACCGCCGCGTCCGGAAGATTCACATTCTCCGATCGCTCCAGTTGCGCAAGATACTCTTTGGTGTAGGTGGTTTCTAAGGCGCTGGTAGTTTTGAACATGGCGTGCCCAATAAAACGATACAACTCGGGTTTGCTATCCAACGATCCCACAAACATAAGAAGAACCGTCATTACAACGGTCCCGACCAAGATGACATTGGCAGGAGCTAAGCTCTTGCCATTTTCCGCGTGGGTGTACACAGTATTGTAGAATAAGCACAAAGCGTAGGCAAGCAGGATAATCAAAAATAGAAAAAAGAACCAAACCACATACCCGCCTAAGGTATTGGCAACTGTTGCAATAATTTCATCGCGGTTCAACCATGTAAAAGAAACGTCGAGTGACCCGCCCATAACCAATCGGTACACGCTGGCAATAAAATACAAAAGATAGTATAGGCTGGTAAGGGTCAATAGTGCCACCGCCACCGGGTGACTTTTTTGAACGTGCCGCATTGCCACGACGGCCAGAACCGTTAATCCCAACGCCGCGCTCGTAAAAATTTGTAAAACCGTGAAAATATTA
>CAZRYK010000052.1:0-6078 GCA_964604315.1 uncultured Gammaproteobacteria bacterium | reverse complement strand
TTATTAAATCACAGAACGATACGCCCGGGTGACATTATTAAATCGGTTGACACGGACATCCATTCACAGTAGTCGATTTTACATAAGCGATCAGCTTGGCATACGGAGTCACTACATTGGTGCCCTCCGGCGAGTGACTCCTTAACGCCAATCTGATCGCTTCCGAATATCTATTCTGCCTTGTGGCTTCGCCTCTCTCGGATACAGTGTCGCCTCACTCCTGCGGTGAGGCGCTACTATCGCCCTCGGTCGCCTAAGGCGACCTTATCTGGAGCTCCTCGAATATTGTCAAACACTCGGTGTTTGACATGTATTTGACTAAAGATTTTTGAGCTTTTGGCCTTTGGAGGGACTCTCGCAGGCGTCGCTAGCTTGGTCTCCGATGCTTTGATCGGAGTAGCGGCGCCGAGGGAGAAGTAGCCGAGTCCGCTGGAGACGAGGACTGCTGTGCCCGACAAAGGACAAGAAGCTCAAAAATCTTATACTGCCTGCTGTCTAAAATCCGACCATGAATTGTTCAAATTCGGAGGTGTCGGAAGGAAGCAAAGAGGCGTCCACGGGCAAGGTAAACGAAAAGACGGTGCCTTTGCCTTCTTCAGACGCGAACCAAATCTTTCCTCCATGGCGCTCCACAATATTTTTCACAATAAAGAGTCCTAGGCCCGAACCCTCGGTTTGCATTTTCACGACATTGGAAGCGCGGAAAAACTTTTGGAAAATCTTTGCTTGTTGATCTTTCGGAATACCCACGCCGCTGTCGATAACTTCAATTTGAATATATTTATCTTTTAACAACGCATTGATTTTTACCGTGCCGCCTTGAGGCGTATACTTAATGGCGTTATCCATAAGGTTTTGAATGCCTAACCGAATTTTATTCACATCTATCTTCACCTTTGGCAAACTTTCCGCATCTTTATGAAATTCAATCTGAATCTTCTTTTGATCGGCAACCGGTTTGACTTCGGAAAGCAAGGTTTCAATGACATGCTCAATATGATCAAAGTGGAATTCGTATTGGTACCGGCCTTCTTCAATACGCGACACATTTAAAAGATCGTTCACCAACGTAATCATGCGCTCGTTTGTGTCATACCCCTTCTTCAATAAATTCGATTGCTCTTTACTTAGCTCTCCGGCGTCGCCTTCCAACAATAAATTAATTACCCATTTAATGGCAGACAATGGCGTGCGCAATTGATGCGATGCCACAGAAATAAATTCGGACTTCATGCGGTCAATTTCTTTTTCCCGTGTAATGTCGTGCATGACAGCCATGCGCCCCATGCGTTGTCCGCTAAAATCAATGACATACGCGCCGGTCACTTGCAACACATACGTGCGGTTAGACACGGCCATCACTTCCTTGGTAATAGGTTGTGGGCTGTCTTTGGAGGCAAAAAGAATGTCGGCAATTTTCACTAAATTTTCTGGCGCATTTTTTTGATGAATAAATTTCCGCAACCATTCATGAGCACGTACTCCCAGCATTTCTTCCGCCGCCGGGTTCATAATGTGAATTTGCCCCTCTTGATTCACCACCACGAGTCCATCTGTCAGGTTGGCAATAATCGATCGGGTTTTATCGCGCTCTGTAATTAAATCGTATTCCCGCTCTTGCAATAACCGTGAAATAAACGTGGCAAAAATCGCGGACAGAAAAACCGAGGCAATAACCAGCAACGCGTTGGAAACCGTCACCGAGGGGTTCTGAAAAAGTCCCGGGTCAAAACTGTAACGAAAACGGTGCGGGAGAATTTCGTAAAATTCCAAGATAATGACCGCAAGATACATTAAGACGCTGGAACCGGCCAGCAATAAAATGCCGACGGCGCCGTATAAAACCGTTGCCATTAAAATCGGCAAAACATAAAAAACAAACGACAAGCTTTCAACCCCGCCCGAAGAGTAAATGATGACGGTATAAAAAAGCTGGTCAATTAAAATCGAGATGAGTGCAACCAGCTTTAAGCCGGCTTCGCTGCATTTTAATCCGCGGCGCGCATACCCCCAGTACAAGAAATTCAGGAAACCTGCGGCGCCTAATAAAATGAGAATATTTGTATATCCTAATTGCACCGAGCTTGCACCAATGGCGGCCTGCACAATGCCCAAAAATCCTGTGCCAAAAATAATGATCCAGCGCCCGCGAATAATGCCTTGTAGCGCTCGTAAAAATGTAACTTTTTGATCAAGATTCATTCTTGCCCAGAATTTAGGTTTATACTGTGGCTTTTATTATTCCATAGGGACGGTTGTATCGTCAAACGATCGGAAGTGCAAACTTTCTGCAATATCGTTAATGGTTACGGTGTCACGGGCATCAAGATCCGCAATAGTTCGCGCGACTTTTAAAGTCTTTTGCACAACGCGCGGCGACAAATGCATGGACGCAATCGCTTTGTCTAAAAGCGCATGCGCGCTCCCTTGCAAGGCAACATATTTTTTCATGTCGCGGCGATTCATGGCGCTGTTGGTTTTTGCAGACGTTCCAAAGCGTTTGGTTTGCATGGCTCGCGCCGCCACCACGCGGGCCCTGACCGCTCCCGATGATTCATTTTCCGTCTCTTCATAAGACGACGTTAACGCAATGCGCGGCACATGAATCTGACAATCGAACCGGTCTAATAAAGGCCCGGACAAACGCCGTTGATACGAAAGAATTTGTAACGTGGAGCACGTGCAGGCTTTTTCCGTGTCGCCTAAATACCCGCACGGGCAAGGGTTCATGGCGCCGACCACCATGCAATCCGCCGGATAGGTTACGCGGTCTTCGGCTCTGGCAACGGTAACAACCCGATCTTCTAACGGCCCGCGGAGATGGTTTAAAACCGAGCGCGGAAATTCCAGAAGTTCGTCTAAAAAAAGCACGCCGCGGTGCGCCAGTGTCACTTCGCCCGGGGTAATATGTTGCCCGCCACCAATGAGCGCCACGGCCGAAGCGGAATGATGGGGTTTACGAAACGGCCGCTCCACCATAACGCCAATGTTGTCTTGCAAGAACCCGGCCAAACTATAAATGCGTGTGACTTCTAACACTTCTTCCGGAGCTAACGGCGGCAAGATGCTAGGCAGGGCGCTAGCGAGTAGTGTTTTCCCCGAACCCGGCGGCCCGGAAAAAAGCACATGATGGTGCCCTGCCGCGGCAATTTCTAAACCGCGGCGCGCATGATGTTGCCCACTGACAAACGCAAGATCGACCTCGTAGTGCGCCGCAGATAACGGCAAGGGCGTGGACGTACAAACGGGAATGTCTTTCTCGCCGGAAAGGTGAGCAATGAGATCGGTAAGACGCTGACACGGGTAAATGCGTAAACCGGCAATAAGACTAGCTTCGGCGCGATTGCCTTCGGGCACAAAACATTCCTCTATCCCCAAATTGCGCAAGTCTAACAGCATGCCTAATAATCCGCGCACTTTGCCCAAACGACCGTCTAACGACAACTCCCCCACAAAACACTGCGTGGGTAAAACTTTCACTTTTTTGCCAACCGCCACCAAGCCCAACGCAATCGGCACATCAAAAAGCGGGCCGATTTTTCGGACATGACCCGGAGCCAAATTCACGGTCACGCGCCCTTCGGGAAATGGCAAACCGCTGTTTTTTAACGCGGCACGCACGCGTTCTTTAGACTCTTGCACCGCGGTATCGGGCAATCCCACAATCGTAAACTTGGGTAGCCCGCGATTGCGATCGACCTCCACGTGAATGAGGGTCGTACTTAACCCATTCGGCGCGGCTGAAACAATTTGTGTCGTCATACGAACAATGTCAATAAGACCTTTGTTCGAAGGACGCCCAGTTAGCAGTATAGACTATTTACGAGATTCGATCAAGAAACGCTCGGGCCGCCGGCAAATCTTCAGGGCTTAACCGATTTCTTTTAATGTCTCCACATCGCTCGCACCGCTGAATAACAACCCATTCTTTGCGGCCTTGTTGAATATCCGTTGCTGGCATCAGACCGTGACAGACGCCAAGACGGTCGCCGGGGTTAAAATCAACATGCTTCGATGTTAAACATTGGGAGCAATGATTGGTATACCCGCTTCCGGTCTGCCTGTGGCCGCAACGCTCGCAGGTAAAATCTTCAACGCGCCGTGTGAATTTTTTTGTCATATCTTTTGAAAGAAAAAAGGCTCCACGCAATGCCGGCAATAATCATTGCATCGGCAATATTGATTCTTCCGCCAAACCCGATGTTCACATAATCGATCACACCGCCGTAGAGCATGCGGTCCGTAAGGTTACTCATAGCGCCGGCAAGAAATAAACCTACGCCAAAGAAATGTTCTATCGTCAGATGTTTTATTGTGCTCATGCAAAAAGCAAGAAGGATGGCGCCAAGAAAAATAAACAAGAGCGCGATGTTGGTTTGCTGCCAAAAAAAGAAAATGCTTGTGTTGCGATACGGCGACCACAATCCGTGAAAAGTATCGCCCGCAAAAATTGTTTGGAATGCAACAATTTTTAGAACGCGGTCAAGTATAAAAAAACCGGCAATGATGGCAAGGCGGGTTGGAAAAAGGAAAAAAATTTTCACGCGGGTGTTGTTACTCTATTGCTTCAGGTACGGCTTCTAATCGTTCCATCGGAATTTCGGTTCCGTCTGCCCGCAAACCGTATGTGCCTTCTTCGATTTTTTCCAGTGCGCGGGTAACATCGCGCAATTCTTTTTCTAACAGCGCGGCGGCCGATAAGCGATTTTGGAAATCTTCTTGTTCATGCACATTCTCGTCATCGCTTCCTACATCGGTTCCGGCATCGCGGTATTGCACTTCAAATTCAGCATCCGGCACACGGTGTTTAATGTCGCGTTTACCAAAAGCCGCCAACTCTGCAGTAAGGCGGGTGCGTTTTTCTTTTAAAACTTTTTTTTGTTTTTCCAAGAATGCGTGATCGAAAGACATGCGATGTGTCATCAAGAAAGGAAGTGTGTTGTCGGGCGCCGTACTAGGCGCTCAAAATTGAATTGTAAGCGAGTACGGCGCCCTGTTCTGGAACGGGCACCGGTTAGTTTTTTTCAAACGATCGGTATCCGTTTCCGAAACAACTTTGTTTCTTTGTTTGCAGCCCGGCGGTCTGCGTTCAAAGATACCTCAGCCATTGTGTGGTCGCGAATCCCTTTTATGGGACTCAAGCAGACCTTATAAAGAGCTTTGAGTGACCTTTGCGTGGGCGAACCAGCGCTTTGGTCTATTTTGTTTTTATTTTACCGGTTTATACAACAGCTGATACCGTTTTAGCGCAAATGTTTTTCCGCTCAAATGGCGTCAGCTGTTTGTGTTTTCAAATGACAATGTACGCTAACACATTCAGTATAGCATGAATTTGCACATGGGTCAATAATATGTTCTTTTTTATTTTGAGTTTAGCGAAAAAAATTTACTTGACCACTGTAAATCGGCCTTTTTGAACTTGTGGAAAACTTCTGGATAACTCTCTTTTTTACCGCGACTGTACAAATGTATAGACCTTTTCAAAAACCTCATCAATAGAAAGCGTCGTCGTATCTAAAAACAAATCAAACTTGCTTGGGTCATGAGGCATGGTAACGCCATACGTTTTTTCCCATCGCATATCTTCGCTTTTCATGCGCGCAACAATAGCCTCATAAAGTGATTCTTCGGACGCGTAGGCTTTTTCATTATGATGACTGTTACGTTTTTCTAAAAAAATGCGGTGCGCGGCTTCATGTAGATCCACATCCAAATAAATTTTCACGGCATGCGGTATCATCACATGGCTCATGCGACCTTCGAGCACAACGTTATCTTCTTTCTTACCTAAATCTTTTTGATACGCGTCAAGTTTTTGATCGATCGATGCGTCTTTTTCATTGACACCCTGCCACTCCTCAAGCGTCAGTCCGCGCTCTCTTGCCATTTGTCGTTGCAACGCTCCCATATCATAGTGTTTGAACTGCAACTTCTCTGCAAGTCTTTTCGCAATCGTACTCTTTCCCGAACCAGGCTTGCCGGTGATGGTAATAATCATAAGTGTTCAATAATTAAGTGCTCGTAAAATGAACCTCCCTGCGGCAAGCCGCAGGGTATCAGAGGAAGGCAGACTCTGAA
>CAZRYK010000051.1:0-6249 GCA_964604315.1 uncultured Gammaproteobacteria bacterium | reverse complement strand
AGGCCGAGTGGCCTGAAATCTATGGCGTAAAAGCGCCAGAAATTTAACGGTAACGGCCCAGAGTGGGTGGTTTTAGCTCTTGTAGTATATACTCATACTATCTGGAATTCAACTTCCAAGGATATTGGTAAGGTAATTTGACGAATTTGAAGAGAGTGGTAAGATAGTTTCATAAACTATTAACGCTTATGAATCACAAGCCTTTACACAATAGACCTCATCAAAATCCTGCCGACATAAAAACGATCAATGTTGAGGGAATTCCTGAACCCATTGCTCGAACGCTTGAAGCCATGGTAGCTCTCCTACGCGCGCAACGTCCAGAAAGGCGCACACAAGATCGCCATCCCAACGAACTTCCTGTTCACAGTGGGACAACCTTGGGTAAATTGACACGCGAAGAGATCTATGGCGACCTCCAATAATCTTGCCCTTGTAGACACCAATGTGCTTGTCGAAGCGCTTTATATCGATGCTCCACATCATGACGCATGTAAAGCGCTTTTTGTTGATGCTCAAAATGGATTAAAATCTCTCTGTATTGCACCGCAGGTATGTGCAGAGTTTTATGCTGTTGTAACTCGTATTATTCTCAAAACAAATGCGACATAGGATATAATTAGTTGGCGCTTAAACACATTCCGAGCATTCGCACAGCTCGACCATACAAGAAGAATGAACAAGCCTACATAGAACGCTTTAATGGCATCTTACGGAAAGAATGTGTGGGATACCTCACTTACAAGAAAAAGGATCTTCTCGCTCTTCAACAAAGAGTCAATGATTACTTGATCTACTACCACACGAAACGACCCCATCTTTCCCTCAATATGCAAACACCCAAAGAATTCGCTATGTCGCATTTGACATGAGAGAGAACGGCGATTTGCATGTTTTTGGTATTCGTCCTACAATAAAAACATCTTTAACCCCCGGCTTATGACCAGAGAAAGATGGCAAGAGCTGGTAGAAAAGATCCGTACCCGTTTCGACGTGATTGAGCATGAAAAAGAAGAGCTCGATCCGGAAGAGGGTGGCGGGGTTTTGGAGTATCTTATTTTTGCCGGGCCGTTGGGCGAAATGCGCATCGAACTCTTGGATCATGCCAGAGTGGTGGGCAGTAAAGTTCTGCAAAGTAAACGCATTGGAAGCACGGCAAATGAAATGTTGCAGTACGACAAAAACGACCGCGTCTTAACCTTGCATGTCTATAAGTGGAACGAAGCGCGTGACGATTGGGAAGAACTCAAAAGTGACAGCCTAGAGTTATAAAAAGACCGTCGCAAAAATACTGATTCCTAATCCCAGAAGACCGCCCACAATCGCCTCGGCAGGGGAGTGGCCAATACTTTCCGTTAAGTGCGGAAAGTGTTTCTTTTTGGACGGGTGCAATCCTTCCATAATATGATTGATCGCTTCCGAGTGTACGCCTAACAATCGTCGAAAACCCACAGCGTCACGAATAACAATCGCGGCAAGCACAATAGCTACCCCTGTTGCCGGTGAAAAACCATCGTAAAAAAGCAGTTGCGCCGTGAGAGAAACCACATAAGCGGTATGCGCCGAGGGCATGCCACCGTAGACGTTCATTCCATGCGCGAACGTCATATTCTTGTCCCGTGAAACGAGCATGACGGCTTTAATGGTTTGTGTTATAATAAGCGCAACAAAAGGGACGACGACTAAGTGGATGAAGGGTTCAATATGATACATAGTGAAAGTATTACAGTGTTGATTTTTGCGGTTGTTCAGGGCTTAACAGAATTTATTCCGGTTTCCAGTTCAGGACACTTAGTCATTTTGCATGACATTTTACAAATTCGTGGAGTAGGCGATCTTACGTTCGATCTTGCCCTGCATATTGGGTCTTTGGCCGGCGTGTTAACATTTTTCTGGAAAGATTTTTTACGTTATGCCAAGGCTTTGCTCGCAAGCTTCCGCATCCCGAACGCGCGTTGGTCTCAAGATCATGTGCTTGCGTGGGCGATTGTTATTGGAACGATCCCGGCGGCTTTGGCAGGATTTTTCCTTGGTGACTGGATCGAAAACTTTTTGCGTCATCCGGGTATTGTTGCAACCGGACTTATTGTTGTTGGCGGTCTTTTCTTTTGGGCAGAACGGCTTGAAAGAACAACGCGCACCTTACAACATCTGAAATTTAGCGATGCGCTTTTTATTGGTCTAGCTCAAGCGCTGGCGTTGATCCCTGGCACATCGCGCTCCGGTATTACTATTATAGCAGGTATGGGGCGAAAATTAAACCGCATCGACGCAACACGATTTTCTTTTTTACTTTCCGCACCGATTATTTTTGGCGCCGCGCTTTCACACACCTCTCAAGCTTTACAAAAAGGGGAGCCGATGGACGCGAAAATTTTATTACTCGGCGTGTTCGCATCCGCGCTAACCAGCTACCTTGCGGTTTCGTTCGTTTTACGGTATTTTCAAAAACACTCCCTGCGCGTTTTTGCCTACTATCGATTTGCTCTTGGCGCGGCTGTGATTATAAGTCTTTTTTTCCTAAAGTAATTCCGCCTTCTTATCCCTTATCCCTTCTTTTCATGCTTCCTTCTCGTCTTATTGAACAACTGATTGAAGATGGGCACATAAAAACCCCGGCGATTATTGAGGCGTTTCGTAGCGTCGGTCGCAAAGATTTTTTGCCGCATGAAAAAAGCGACGATCCGTTGGAAGATGAGCTACGTTTCATGGCAGAAATCGATGCGCCCTTGCCCATTGGTTTTGGGCAAACCATCTCTCAACCCTACACCGTGGCGTTCATGCTAGAACAGTTGCAACCCCAAAAAGGGGACAAGGTCTTAGATGTGGGTACCGGGTCGGGCTGGCAAGCAGCGCTGTTGGCCCATATGGTGGGGCCGAAAGGCAGGGTAGTAACCGTGGAGCGTATTCCCGAGCTTGCGCAAAGTGCAAAGAAAAATATTGAAAAATACGGATTCAAGAATGTTCACTATATTGTCGGCGACGGAAACCTGGGGTACCCCAAAGAAGCGCCGTATGATCGCATTGTGGTTGCCGCGGCGGCGCACGATAAAATTCCCAAAAAACTTGTTGATCAACTTGCCCGTGGTGGAAAATTGCTTATACCCATTGGGGGTGTTAGGCAATCGCTTTTCTTCATCACAAAAACCGACAAGGGAAAAATCCTTAAAGAAGAATTTCCCGGATTTCAATTCGTCCCCTTGGTCCGGCATCATTAAAGCATTTTATGAAAATTATTTTATTGGCAGGAGGTTCTGGTACGCGGCTATGGCCATTAAGTCGCAATAGCAACCCTAAACAGTTTACGCAACTTTTAGGCGATCAAACGTTATTTCAACAAACGTTTGCGCGGGTTGCGGAAGAATATGATCGTAAAGATATTTATGTTTCAACAAATAGCCATTTTGCCGAACGCATAAAAAAGGAGGTTCCAGAAATCTTAGACGATCATTTTATTATTGAGCCGGAAAAACGGGACACCGCCCCGGCCATGGGGTATGTGGCGGCAACGCTCTTCCGCGTGTGTCCTGATGAGCCCATCGCGTTTATTCCCACGGATCACATTATTAAAGATACGGATCTTTTTTTGCGCAGTTTGCAGGTGGCAGATAAAACCATCCGCGAAACCGGCAAGATGTTGGACATTGGCGTTGTGCCCACGTTTCCGAACACCAACCTTGGCTATACGCATGTGGGGGAAAAAATAGCTGAAGAAGACGGCGTAGAAATTTGGACATTCCAGGGCCATACAGAAAAACCTCCGTACGATGTTGCAGAAAAGTACATTGAAAGCGGGGAATACTTATGGCATGCCAGTTATTATATGTGGACGCCGCGGAAATTTTTGGAAGCGTTCAAAAATTATCAACCTGAAATGTCCATGCGCCTTTCAGCGATAGCCGAGAGTGCCGATAAGTCAGAGCGCGAAAAACATTTCTGCGCATTAGAAAAAATTTCGTTCGATTATGCCATTACGGAAAATATGGATCCTTCTGATGTGTTGATTATTCCGGCGCCGTTTGTGTGGAGCGATGTGGGGCAGTGGAGGGTTGTTAAAGAGCATCAAGAAGAAAACCCTGGGGACAATGTGACTAAAGGCAATACCGTGAGTATTGATACGGAAGACTGTTTGATTTATAGTAAAAAAGATAAAGTGATTGCCACGGTGGGGTTGAAGGGCATGATTATTGTGGACACGGATGACGCGCTGCTTATTTGCCCCAAGAACCGCGATCAAGATGTTAAAAAGATTGTGGAATTATTAAAAGAACGAGGAGAAGAGCATTATCTGTAAATTATTTTATGCTGTGGACCATTATTAAAATCGTCGGTGCGGTTGTCTTGCTGGTAGCGATCATTGTTGGAGTTTTCGTTGCGAATCAACTCACCAGCGCCTCGGTTAAAAACGACGTGACGTTTACCATTCAAGAAGGCGAGGGATTAAAGGCCGTTTCCGCTCGCATGGATAGCGAAAAAATTATTAAAAACCCCACGGTTTTTGAAATGACCATACGCGTGACGGGAAAATCGAACAGCATTTTTGCCGGCACCTATGTCTTTACCAAAGATCAAAGCATGAAAGACGTCATAGATGCCATTACGAATGTGGATGATGTGACCAACGATATTACGATTACCCTCATTGAAGGTTGGACATCGGCAGAGATGGCGAAGTACTTACAAGAACAAGGGTTTTTCCCAGCAGAGGATTTTTCTGCCGCAGTGCAAACAACGGACATTCAAAATCTTCTTCCCGGCGTGACGTATGCGTTTTTAGGCGACAAGCCCACATCCCAAGGGTTAGAAGGTTATTTGTTTCCCGACACCTACCGTATTAAACAAAAACCCGAGCCCGCAGATGTGGTGCGGAAGCTGTTAGATAACTTTGATAGCAAATTAACCAACACCATGCGTTCAGATATTCACAAACAAGGCCGTACGGTTTTTGATGTTGTGGTTTTGGCAAGTATCTTAGAACGCGAAGTGTTGTCGGATGCCGATAAAAAAAATGCCGCCGATGTGTTTTTAAAACGTTTACAAATTGGCATGCCCCTGCAATCGGACGCTACCGTGAATTATGTGACAGGGAAACAAGATACCCGGCCCACGTTGCAAGATATTGAAGCGGATTCACCGTATAATACGTACGTCTATAAAGGTTTGCCGCCGGGCCCTATTAGCAATCCCGGTTTTTCGTCTTTAGAAGCGGCTGTGTACCCCACAAGCAATCCCTATTATTATTTTTTAACCAAAGATAACGGCGAGGCGGTTTTTTCACGCAACCTCGATGAACACAATTTAAACAAAGCAAAATATTTAGCCGATTAAGGACTTCCGCGTTTGGCGCACTTCAACGTTTCCAGCTCCGGTGCGGAAGCACTCGTACGTTCCTGTACAGCTTATTCCGCTCCTCGCTTGCGCCTCGAATTGCACTCAAACGCAAAAGCCTAACATATCATTCATGACAAAAAAACAAACCGTGGTTTTATCGGTGGGTGGGTCGATGATTATTCCACACGAAATTGATGTGGATTTTTTGCGCGAGTTAAAACGCGTGATGGAAGGTTTTGTGAAAAAGGGCAATCGCCAAGCCGTGATTGTTGCGGGCGGAGGGGCCGTATGTCGCCAATACCAAGCTGCTGCGCGAAAACTGGTAAATGCGTCGCATGAAGATCAAGATTGGATTGGCATTATGTCAACGCGGTTGAACGCCGAGTTGGTGCGCGTGCTTTTTGGAGAGAATGCCCACCCGCAAGTTCGGTATGATCGCAAAAAAGTCTATACCAAAAAACGTGTAATTGTGGGTTCGGGGTATAAGCCGGGCCAATCGTCCGACCGTGAAGCGGTGAAGATGGCGTTGGTGTACGGTGCGCATCGGGTCATTAATATTTCCAATGTCAAGTACGTTTATAACAAAGACCCCAAAAAGTTTCGTGATGCCCGCCCGATTTTACGCATGACGTGGGAGGAATATTTAAAAATGTTTGATCGTCCGTGGCAACCCGGCATGAATGTGCCTTTTGATCCTATAGCGGCGCGCGATGCTCAAAAAGAAGGGTTAGAGGTTGTCATTTTAAGCGGCGACCAACTGCATCACTTAGAAAATTGTCTCAACAACAAACCCTTCGAAGGAACTACCATTGTCCCATCTTAAGTTTAAGACCTTCTTGGCTTGCCGCCCAGCCACTCTCGAGTACAGTGTCGCCTCACTCCAGCGGTGAGTCGCACTTCGCCCTCGGCTTTCCGGCC
>CAZRYK010000050.1:0-6317 GCA_964604315.1 uncultured Gammaproteobacteria bacterium | reverse complement strand
CAATAGTACCACTATTCCTCCTCGTCCTTCAAGTGTTTCGGCTCAAATGGCATCTAAAATGCCTAGAAAGCTATTTTTGAAATGAGCTCTAAACGCCCCGTTCAAATTTTTTTAAACAATCCTCGGAGCAGAAGAAGAGTTCTTTGTTGTTCACGATTTTTTTGAATCGCGTGTAGCGTGGGTCAATCTGCATACCGCAAACCGGATCGCGCTCGAGCCGCTCGGGCGTTGGCGGAACACTGGACATGTGGCCGTCTTCAATCCACAGCGTTCTGTCGGCAATATCTTGAATGCGTTGATCGTGCGACACAATAATCACACTGCGTTTTTCTTCTTTGGCAATGTTATGAAACAGCATCATCACCTCGTGCCCGGATTTGGAATCCAGATTTCCGGTGGGTTCATCGGTTAAAAGAATTTTTGGATCATTCATCAACGCCCGCGCAATAGACACGCGTTGTTGCTGACCGCCGGAAAGTTCTTTTGGTAAAGCGTGCATGCGGTTTTCCATATGCAAACGCGTCAAGATGTGTACCGCTTTTCTGCGCGCCTTTTTTGCCGACATGCCCGAAAGCTCGCCGACGTATTGCACATTTTCCAGGCCCGTCAGGTTTTGTAATAAGTTAAACGATTGAAACACGAATCCTATTTCGCGCAGACGCACGCGGGGTAATTCTTTGCGCGGCACAGATGTGATAGTGGTGCTGTTAATAGTAATGCTACCCGACGTTGGTGTCAGTAATCCCCCGATCATGGAAAGTAGCGTCGTTTTACCCGAGCCGCTTGGACCCATAATGAGAACAATCTCGCCTTCTCCAACGTCAAACGAAACATCGTCAACCGCGATGACGGCCGTCTCGCCTTTGCCAAAGACTTTTTTAAGATGGTGAACGGTGATGGTTTTCATGACTTAAACACGATAGCCGGATCAATGTGCGCAATCCGCCGCATGGGGATAAAAGCCGAAAGCAAAATCATCAGTAGTGTGAGGCCAAAGACCAACAAAACATCCGGCCATTGAATAGATGTGACGAAACTGGGTTCAATGCGAGCAATCACATTTGCGGAAAAGAACGTGAGACCAATACCCAAGGCGAAACCGATGGTTCCAGCAATGGCGCTTTGCGTAAAGATGATGGCGTACAAATGGCGATCTTTCGCGCCCACGGCTTTCAGTACGCCGTATTCGCGGCTTTTTTCCAGTGTTGCGGTATAAATGGTTAAGCTAATGACGACAAGACCCACAATAAACCCAATGACGACGAGAACTTTAATAATCGGCACAAAAGCTTCCATAATTTGTTTGCGATTGTTGTCCGCAAATTCGGTTTTTTTCAGTACATGCAAATCCGGAAGCGTCTCTTCAATCTTTGACGTGACAACACCTGAATCAACGTCTTTTTCAAACGTGACCAGCGCATAATTTGTTAGCCCTTCCATTTGCATAAACTCTCGCGCATCGGAAATAGGCATAAAGGCATATTGAAACGTGACCACATTGCCGCCACGACTGATGCCTGAAATGTCAAAGTCCGCATCGACAATTGTAAGCGTATCTCCGATGTCAACATTTAAATTTTTGGCTGTTGCTTCGTCAATAATGATTTCTTTTTTTGTGGGAGTCGTTCCTTTAATGATTTCTAACGGGCCGCCTTTGCCGGTTTCTGTGTCATACCCCATCACAATCAACATGGCTTCGCGATCGCCATTTTCAACAGGAATGCGCCGGCCGATTAAAGGGTCAACACTCTTAACATCGGCAATGTTTCTCAATTGGTCAAGCAAGCTGGCAGAAAAGAGCGATGTGGAATGGAACATATCGGCCGCACCCTTTTGCAATACCCATACATCGGCATTTACACCTTCCACATAGCGGCCAAGTTTTTCGTTCCATCCGCGGTACAACGCTAAAATAATCAGAATGAGCAACACGGCAAAAGCGACCCCGCCAACGCTAATCAAAAATCGGAGCTTTTCATGCAATAAATTTTTCCGGGCAAGAGAAATCATGTCAAGACATTTACAGTCAGTATTATATCGAACTTCAGCACACTTTTCAATAAGGAGGAGAATCCGCTTGCATTCTTTTTCAAGAAAATGTATGCTTTTATTATGCACTTCCGGACACATTATCTTTCGTCCATCAGTAGTATCCTTGCGGCAATTTTTTTAGTGGTCAGTATTTTTGGCATTTCTGTCTGCGCGCGGGTTGTTCATGCGGCGATGGCAGAAAGCCCAACAGCGATGTCTGGCCACGATATGTCGTCGGCGTGCGCAACCGTTGCGTCATCTTCGTGCGTTATGTCTGCGGCCGAACATCTTGATCATTGGCAAGGTGTTTTTGGTAGCATTTCTAGCCCTGTAGATTCCCTGGCCTTGGGAGCAATGTTTGCGTTTGCAGCATTATTCTTCCTTGCGACATTTTCTGTTATTGTTGATTATTCCCATCGGCAAAGGTATAAAAACTACTTAAGGGCGCACCCTGTCCCGTTGCTGTATAATTTTTTGATTGAGCTTTTTTCACGGGGGATTTTGCAACCCAAATTGTACGCCTAATAGCGATCTTGCAGTGATCTTAGATTTAGCTATTAGGTTTTTTGACTTGGAAAAATATGAATGAACGTCCTCCATTACACATTTATAAGTTTCGCGTGAACGCCCTCACCAATGACGAGCGTGGAACGGAATTGCGCAAACTTTTAGAACTTGTTGCGGACATTGATAAAATCGATATCAATATCCCGAACCGCGTTATTCGTCTTATTGCGGCCAACGAAATCGATATTCGACGGTTAGGAGTAAAGTTAACCTCTTACCGTTTTCACCTCGAGCGATTGCCATTGGATGCACATGCTTACCGCAAGGCGTCACTTGCAGGAGACTCTCAATACGTCGCGATTGAGCCGACCGGCAACGAACATTCCGCGATGACCGTCGTGATTCACGGTATGACGTGCCGCAGTTGCGAGTTGTTGATTGAGCGTGCGTGGAAAAAACTTCCGGGTGTGACGCACGTTGATGTGAATGTCGGCGCCGGACGGGCGCAACTTAAAATTAACGGCCTGCGCCCAACCATTGCCGATCTTCAAGCGGCTCTCGGGGACAGTAAATACCGCGTCGTGGGAGTGCAAGAGCGAGGCAAACATGGCACAAAACCGTCCGTTGACCTACCGGCGCCTGAAGGACGCCCGTCATTGACACGGTTGGCGGGGTTGATCGCGTCCGTATTATTTTTGGGTTATTTGTTGAAACGCATTGGTGTGTTCGATGCCAATATCACGTTTGGGCAAGAGATGAGTTTTGCCACCGTGTTTGTGATTGGTTTAGTTGCCGCGTCGTCATCGTGCATTGCGGTTGCTGGCGGTCTCTTGTTGTCGTCCATGTCGCGGTTTAACCAACAATACGTTTCCGTAACACGCATGGGGCGGTTGCGGCCGGTTCTCATGTTTGTTGCGGGCCGGATTGTCAGTTACGGATTTTTCGGCGGCTTATTAGGAGTCGTGGGAAAAGCGATTGTGCCCTCGCCACTATTGACGGGTCTGCTCATCCTGCTCGCGGCTTTCTACATGTTTGTCATGGGTTTAGAGATGTTGCATATTGCCCCGAGCTGGTTAAAACGTTTGTTGCCGCGCATGCCGAAAAACCTATCGCATCGCATCATGGATAAAGAATCCAACGCGCATCCGCTTGCTCCGTTTCTTTTGGGCGCTGGTACGTTCTTTTTGCCGTGCGGATTTACCCAAGCCTTGCAACTCTACGCTTTAACGACCGGAAGTTTCGCCGCATCAAGTCTCACGCTCTTTGCTTTTGCGCTGGGAACCGCGCCAGCTCTGTTGGCATTAGGTTGGGCTTCGGGTTCGTTGAAAGGAAAGATGGGCAAGCTCTTCTTTCAGTTTTCTGGCGCATTAGTGATCGTCTTAGGTATCTGGAACTTCCAGAATGGATTGAATCTTATTGGTTATCCCTTAGCTTTTGGCGGCGATACGGGTGCTCAAGAAGCTACTGCCTCGGGTGGTGATGATTCGGCAGTGTTAGGGGCCGCGGATGAAAAAGATGTTCAAGTGGTGAAAATGAGCGTCACACGGGGCGGCTATTCGCCAAGCAATTTAACGGTTCAAGCCGGCAAACCCGTGCGCTGGGAGGTCGATGGCACGAACGCCGGCGGATGTATTACGGTTTTGGTGTCGCAAAGCTTGGGTATTCAACAGGCTCTGAAACCCGGCATCAATACGTTTGAGTTTACACCAAAGAAACCCGGAAAAATTCCGTTTAGTTGCTCCATGGGAATGTACCGCGGAAGTTTCACCGTTGTTTCCGCATCATAATCTTATTCGTTCCATAAAAAATATTATGACCACAATGACAACCTTCAAAATATCTGGCATGCACTGTTCCTCCTGCGAAAAGTTAATCGATATGGAATTGTCCGACCTGCCGGGTGTTACCAAAGCGCAAACCTCTTTTGATAAAGGGGAGACCACCATTGAGGCTGAAGAGAGCTTCGATACCCAACAGGCGATAAAGACCATCGAAACGCTGGGGTACCAAGCAACGCCGAAGCAAGAAAAATCTTCAATCTAAAAATATATGAATGAAAATACTCAAGCTTTAGAGTCGCTGTATGATCCGGACTTCGATCCGCCAGAAGTCTGCCCTGCGCCTTCGGAAAATCTACAGATGGGTCCTGCTCAACTCTTTTCGTGGAAAGCTCTGCTGAATCAAATGCCTGCACGCCCGGCATTCTTCTTAGGTGTCGGCGCGGCATTCATGATCTTTACCGTCATGGGATTCCTCATCTTGCTCTCGCTCGTATGGGGTTCTTAAAATTTTTTTAACGACAACACTTATGCGTCTTCAATCGAAAACAAAAAAATATTTTTTGGCAGTATCTGTTATAGGTATCTTGGCTGTGATTGCTCTTTGGAACGTGTCTAGCAATGCCCAGCAAGCGTCATCGGTTCTTGCTGGGAAAAGCGTGACCGTGGTGCGCTCGGTCACTTGTGGGTGCTGTAAAAATTATGTGGCGTACTTAAAAAAGCGTGGCATGGAAGTAAAGGAAGAATTTGTTAAAGATATTCAGGCCACAAAAGCCCAGTACGGTGTTCCCCAAGACTTGGCAAGCTGTCATACAACGCTCATGGGCGATTATGTGATTGAGGGGCATATTCCGACAGAAGTCATAGAAAAGCTGGCGGCAGAGAAACCAAATATTGCGGGTATTGCTTTACCCGGAATGCCGCAAGGGTCCCCGGGCATGCCAGGTGCGAAATCGGAATCTTGGGATGTTTACACGTTAGGCCAGAGCGCGTCGGACGTTTATACCACTTTTTAAGCGTATGAGAAAAAAAATATTTTTTTCTTTCGGTGTGCTTTCGGTATCGTTGGGTTTGCCAAAAGTGGCCTTGGCGCATTGCCCGTTATGTACGGTTGGCGCCGGAATGGCAGCATTGTTTGCCATTGGCTTGGGCGTGAATGCGGCAACGGTTGGGGTCTTTATTGGAGCATTCGCAGTTGCTTTGGGGTTATGGCTCGGCCGTCTGGTGCCGTGGAAGGTGCGTTACAAAAAAGAGCTGTTAGGCCTGCTCTCGTTTTTGTTGACCGTCGTCCCGTTGTTGCCGCTCATGGAAGATTATTCGTCTATCTATCTTATGTGGTTTGGGTCGTACTGGTCGCCGTTCCAGCGCGTCTACTTAGTGAACCGATTTCTTTTGGGGAGTACGGTGGGTTTGGTGATGGTGTGGGTCGCGCCGACAGTGAGTTTATGGATGACAAAGTTTTTGCACGGCAAGCGCGTACCGTATCAAGGCATGGCTGTGACATTTGTTCTTTTGGGGCTAGCCGCTCTTATTATTGAAGTTCTCTTATGAACCAAGAATTATTTTCCTTAATGGTTATTGCGGGGTTGTTTATGTTTTTTGTTTTCGTGAAAGAAGTGACAAAGCTTAAATTTTGCGCGTTGTGTGTAGCGGTGAGTTTGACGTGGGTAAGTCTTCTGGTGCTATGGAAGGTGGATGTATTTCATCAATCGCTTGTGTTGGGCGTTCTTATAGGCGAAAGCGTGTTTGGGTTTTATCATCTGGTGGAGAAAAAAACTGCAGAAGATTATCATCTGTTCCGGTTGCCGTTTCTTTTGACGTTGACTGCTGGAGCTTTCCTTCTTTTGGGGGTTTCTTTTCCGTGGAGTTCGTTAGCCGCTTCCTTAGGCTTATTGTGGCTGGGCACTTTGGCTCTTTTTGTGGGAAGAAAAAATCAGCGCATAGCAGGGTATTCCTAGTCAAATGGAACAGGCTTGAGGCAATTTTGTAGATAGGTTTGCG
>CAZRYK010000049.1:0-6384 GCA_964604315.1 uncultured Gammaproteobacteria bacterium | reverse complement strand
ACGAGTAAAGCCCATCTAAATCGGTTAAGAAAACTAATTTTTGAGCGTCGGTAAGTACGGCGATTATTGCCGCCAAAGAGTCATTATCACCAAAAGTATCTTTTAACACCGTCGTGTCGTTTTCATTGATGATAGGAATAATTTTATTGCTCGTCATCTGAAGCAGTGTATCTTTTAAGAGATCAAATCTGGAGCGATTTTTCAAACTATTTGCAATAATACCTGAGCTATTTGAATGCCTTGCTGACTAAAAAAATCATGGTAATACTTTATTAACCTTGCTTGGCCTAATGCGGCAAGGGTAGCACGCGAAAGTTGGTTGCTTTGCGTCATTTCTCTTCCGGTTGCGACTGCGCCGGAGGTAATAATGATTATTTGCGCGCCTTGGCTGTAAACTTGGCTCATCTCGCAAACTAAACTCTGCATCAAAACTAAATCTAAACCATGTATATTGTTTACCAAAACACTTGTGCCGATTTTAAGAATAACCTTCATAAATAAACCGCGCTTTGCAAGCATAATACAAGTATACTTCAAGGGCTAATGGAACTTTTGTAGGGATAAAAATGGCATTTTGTGGCATAATGATGGGGTATTTTAACTGTAATTAAATTGCTTATGAAAAAATGCCCAAAATGTCGCTCTTTCAAGATTGTTCGTAACGGATTTTCCAGAGGCAAACAATCGTATAAGTGTAAAAATTGTTCTCAAAAATTTGTAAAGAAAAAGAACCGTTTGCGATTACAGAAAAAATTATGGAACGAATATGTCTGGCATCGGCAGACCTTGCGTGATCTCGCCTGTACACATCGGCGCAGCATGAGATGGGTTCAGTCGCAACTTGATCAAGCTCCAGTAACAGTTGGCGCTAACGAGCCGCAGAAAATCGTCGCGATTACTGACACCACTTTTTTTGGACGCGGATATGGCATCCTTGTTATCCGATGCCCTCGTTTGAAAAAGAATGTTCACTTTCACGAAGTAGCATCCGAAACGCCGGAAGAATACTGTAAGGCAAGATGCGCGCTGGAGAAGAAATGGAACATCCCGTTTGCGGGAGGGTATGTTATCGAGGCAGTCGTGGTAGATGGGAAACGAGGTGTGATGCGGGTTTTCAACGATATACCGGTACAGATGTGCCAATTCCATCAAATCGCAATCGTAAGACGTTACATTACCTGTAGACCAAAATTAGAAGCGGGAAAAGAACTGCGTGCGATTACTCTTACCTTGCCAATTAGTACCATGCGGACATTTGAGAAGTTACTCGCGCTTTTGAACGTTCATCGTGGAATGACCGCGCGCAGACGTTACAAGCTGATTCGAGAAATTCTTTGCTAATTCATCCCTGCATTTTTTCCATTAAACCTACTTCAACAACGAATAACTAAACAATCAAAAAAGGTCGAACTTAATCACAACATTTAATTCACTATTTGTCTACCCCAAGTTGTCAACAATTTCCTGTCTTGACAAAGCAGTCCACCATAGTTGCGGTATTTAGCATTGCAAGATAGTTTTTCGTATACCCCCATTATCTCACGAAAGAGATATTAAGTTAAGTTGTAAGAATCGTTAGCGTTGTTTACATTATAGAGAAAAATTTTGTCGTCTCTTAAAACCAAAAATGATAGTTTTACCCTTAAGTGATGGAAAAATTCATCCTTGGGGCAAATAGGAGCCAAAAAACAAAAGTGTAAACAACGCTCTGAAATCTAACAGTGGAGAAAAGTCAGTAGATGCAAAAAGAAAAGAACCCCAGTGATATTTTATCCACTGGGGTTAGGTGTCCGACAGAATCATTAGATCACTGCTTTGGATCACTGTTGTTGTGCGGTCTTGAGGATTTCTCTGACCGCGTCCGAGATGTTGAGCGTTGTAAACACTTCGTCACTCGGTGTAATGAAGTAATGTGCTTGATGTTCGGTAGGACTAAGTTTTACTTCTCCGAGTGCCACTTCGACAAGGAAGTTGAATTGCCTCGTCTTCTTGCCAGAACCGGAAGCGTAGTCGAACGAGCCAAGATATGCGAGAACTGAAGTGATCATTAGTCCAGTCTCCTCTTCTGTCTCCCGCGCAAGCGCCGTGAGCAAGTCTTCTCCTGCATCCACGGTGCCGCTTGGAAACTCAACGAGTCCGCCCATGAAGTCGGACGGAATTCGCTCAAGAAGCAGGAACTTGTTGTTTTTGCGGATCACGGCTCCCACGACCAGATTCTGTATGCCGTCATTTTGACTTTCGGCGAGCAGTTGCTGAATGACGTTGTGATCGATGTTTAATTGCATAGGTTTTCCTTTCTTGAATTGTACTACTTACTCGTTTCCGAAGCAAACAGAAGTTCGGGATCGTCTCTGACGACTGATGCTACCTTGACAATGCCGTCAATGTAGAGATTTACCATCTGTTCTTCGTCGGGGAACGACCACACCGGAAGCTTGAGCGCGTTCTCGTAGAACTGATCCGCCACCGGAAATGATTGCCACTTCTGCTCCACCGGATGCGGATACAATCTCGGCAACGCTTTTTCCGGCTTGATGAACAGCGGCAACCCGTGAAGTGTTCCAGTGGACCGCGGCCGATCAAGCTCAGTAAGACCTTCGGCCAACATCGATTTGGTGAAAAGATCAATGCTAATTCCGTTGGAATGGGAAGCATCAAACTGCATCACGTAGGCGTACCATCCTGGTTGCTTGCCGGAGGATTGAGGCGTCTTCAAGAAAGAAAACTTGCTGAAGGCAGCCGTCATCTTTTCGGCGTAAAATTGCCTTTGTGCAAGCCATTTTTCCAAGTGAGAAAACTGCTCTTGCGCCATGGCAACCGCCAAGGGATGCACGCGGAATTTCAGCCCGAATCCCGTCATGCTGAAAATTGCCAACGGATGATCCGTCGGTATCTCCTGCTTGCACCGCTTGTTGTAGTGTCCTTGCAGTAGTGCGCGGTAGTACACTTCCTCGTCGTCAGTAAGCATCATGCCACCTTCACCGCCGGTGATGGTTTTCTGTGCTTGTAAACTCCACGCCGCCGCATCGCCGAATGTGCCAACAAATTTTCCGTTGACCTTGGCGCCGTGAGCATGCGAACAGTCTTCCAACAGACGCAGATTGTACTTCCGGACAATGGACACAATTGCGCCCATGTCACATGGGATGCCCCACATGTGAGTCACCATCACCGCTTTCGTGCGTGGTGTGATAAGCTTTTCGATCTCCGTAGGATTGATGTTTCCATCATCACAGCAATCGCAGAACACCGGCGTTGCGCCAGTGTGCATCAGCGGACTGACAGTCGCGAAGAACGTATAGACAGGACAGATTACCTCGTCACCAGGTCCCAATCCCAAGCCCTCGTACATCGAGTAGATGGCATTGGTTCCGGAATTGGATAGGAGCGCGTGTCGTCGACCGTGATAGCTCGCGAAGGTCGTTTCGAACGCTTCAATAACTCCCGACCGATCATAGATAGAAACTGTGGTATGAAGCTGTTGAATGACCGCTTGCTCCACGGATTTCGTGATGCGGGGCCACATAAAGTGCGGTCCTTTCGTTTTGATGGTCTTGGGACCACCAAGAATTGCGAGTTGACTCATGGCTGTTCCTCCTCTTTGGTCTTTTGGATCAACTTAAGAAACTCGTCTGGACGACATGATGTGCCAAAACGATCCGATTTGTATGCCGCCTCAATAACCGCCACATGTTGCAAGTGTTCGGTGTAATCGGGAAGCGAGCCAGGAACGAACTGGCGAATTCTCTCGGCGAAATAGTCGAGTTGCTCAATTGCCGCCGAAGGCCAACTACCTTGCCGTTCAAGTCGCTCGATCTCGTTGCCGTTGACATCAAGCCGGCGGATTAAACCGCGTGATACCTCAACAATGCCGTTCGTACCGAACACGCGCACACGCTCCTGTTTTTCCGGATACACCCGGGAAATCACGAAGTTCCCGACGAGCTTCTCGTCATATTGAAACTCCAAATGATAGTCGAACAGGAGATGAACGGTGTCTTCCACGTCGTACTTCTGACCTGGACGGTTACCGAGCGTCATTCGCGCCGTCACCGAAGCCGGCATGCCGAAGTACCAGATCAGCAGGTCAACGAAGTGATAGCCCATATCCACCAGCGCTCCACCGCCAGAAAGATCTTTGGAAGCTCTCCATCCAGTATCTAGCGCCACCGCGTTCATCGTGTATGCGCCTTCGATGGAGTAAATTTTTCCGATATACCTTCTGAGCTGATGAAACGTCCGATAGATGGGGTTGAATCGACGCTGGACAGTAATACCTAGATATACCGATTCGCCACTCAAAATTTGTAGAAGCCGCTTGGCTTCGGCGATACTCGTAGCGAACGGCTTTCCCTTGATAATGTGTTTGCCAGCCGCCACAAGAGTTTCTACTACGTTCAAGTAAGCATGGTGCGGAATGGAAACTACCGCAACCTGAAAATCTTGAGCGTTGACCAATTCCGCAAGCTTGGTGTAGCCGGGCACATTGTAGTACGCACCAACTTCCTCTGTCTTCTTCTGTTCAGTGTCGCATACGCCAACAAGCTCGAAGTTTGAGCTTTGCATGATAGCCGGGAGATGGTCGTCTCTTGATTGCTTGCCCAAGCCAATCACGACTGTACGTAGTATCATGAGAATGCTCTCCTTATTTCGATTGTTAAAGAACGTTTTTCAAATAAAACACCACGCCTTACTTGATTGACTACTTTAACACTTTTACGATTTATGATGTCGCTTTAACGAACGCCTAGCCGTCGCTTCACTTCTTCAATGATGATACGAACGACTGCTTGAGGGTCTTCGTCGTTCACTACATTCAACCAGCGATGCCGATTTTCTACGGCAAGACGATCGTAGATCATTTGACGTTTTTCGAATACGGCAAAATCTCTTTCGGTCACCTGCTCGTCTCGTGACTCTATTCGCTTCTTAAGTTCCTTGTCGGAAACGCGCAAAAAAACAGTCATGTCAGGCTCCGTGAGTTGTCTACATGTTTGATAAAGCCACTGAAACAGTCGCTCGGTGTCGCTTTCTGGATAGTCTTCAGCAATCTTGGGGAGTTGGCACGCCAGAATCGAATCAAGGTGCCGTTCCTTGATGACGACCTTGCCTTGTTGTAATGCCAGTCTGATTTCAAACTCATCTTGTGAGTAGAGATCAGACAGAACATACATGGTCTCGGTCAGAGCACTTGGCCCAGCACTATTCAGGCGGAGAAACTTGTTTTGTATCAAAATCTGTTGCAGAAACTTTCCCAAGACGCGAGAGGAAAATTCCGGCACTATAAGCACCGAGAAATTTTCCTGCTTCAGTTGCGCACCAACAAGTTTCAGAAGCGTTGATTTGCCGGAACCATCCTGACCTTCGAACGTAATAAGTAGCCCTTTCATGTTTGATCCTCCTTTTTATAGTACCTTCCTCTTAAAGAATTGAATTATTCAGGTTTCTATCTGTACTTTAACAACCATTATAATAGAAATTTCTTAAGATTAAAATTTTCAAAGAACGGTTGTCCTCATTTAGGACAACCTAGCTTACATCTCTCTCTCTCTCTCTCTCTTGTCAAGAGTCATCTCTAAAACACATAAAAATGCCCTTATTGGGCATCTTTGGTTCTGCAATTAGTTGTAATTAAAGGTTTCCCGCCAATTCGTTATGCACACGTGGAATACATCTCTTGAAATTCAATAAGTTTGCGTATCACTAGCGGCACACCGTCTGTCTCTACTGAACCAACGACAAAATCAGCGTGTTCCTTAGCCGCCTCATCGCCATTGTCAGTAATCATAAGGGTGCTATGCGGCATAATGGTTTTCACAAGCGTGTCGTTTGTCTTATCCCCGGCGCTATCCCCGATATAAATGATGTTACCCTCTTCAATTTGAATAAGTTTAGAAAGAAAACGAAGCCCTGTTCCTTTATTCACAACAGAATCGTGTGCCAAAATGCGGACCGAACCAATCTCGCGCGCCATTGATCCTCGCGTTTTATTTACTGGCGCCGGAACAAACAATAACTCGTCCATATCATCCAAATTAAATGTTTCGGCGGTTAATTCTCGCGTAAGTTTTTGATCGCCGGCATTAATCGCTCGGAGTATGGAAGCGTTTTTGCCCCCGCCGAGAATCGGCGCCTCCACACGCAATACCTTTAGCGCGTTAAAAACCTTTGACGCGTTCGCTTCTCCTATATCTATATCAACCAGTTGAAACGGCAGATCCTTAAACCAATCAGAAGGCCTGTGATGTCCGTAGTATCTCTCAAACCCTCAGCTGTTGTATACAAAAATGTATTGCCTTCCGGATGCTTAACGTCCAGAAATGGGATTCGCCCTTTAATAAATTGGGTAATTCCTTACTAAATCGGACCAAAAATGGTACGATA
>CAZRYK010000048.1:0-6665 GCA_964604315.1 uncultured Gammaproteobacteria bacterium | reverse complement strand
TGCTTGCTGAAACTATTTTTTTACCGTTTCAACGATCTTTGTAAAGACCTGTGGATGATTTTGCGCAATGTCGGCTAATACTTTGCGGTCCAGCTCGACGTTGGCTTTTTTCAGCGAATCGATAAACCGTGAATACGTGGTGCCGTTTAATCTTGTTCCGGCATTGATTTGCACTTGCCACAATGCGCGAAACTCGCGTTTTTTGCGGCGACGATCCTTAAAAGCATTCCGCCCGGCTTTTAAATACGCTTCCGTGGCTTGTTTAATTTTTTTCTTTCGTCCGTATTGGTAGCCTTTCACCGCTTTTAACAGATTGCGGCGGCGTTTGACATGGCTTACTCCTCTCTTGACTCTTGGCATAAAAGTAGGGGACATTCGTTTTTGGCGCACTTTTTCGTTGCCGCTTGTGGTACTCGCCGCTGTACGTTCTTGTACAGCTTGCTCCGTGCCTTAAGCGGCGCCTCGAATTGCATCCAAAACCGAAGTCCCGGGATTATTAAAGGTAAGGTAATAGTTCTTTGGTCGGCTTTTCGTCAGATTTTGCAATGGCAACAATACCGCGTTTATTACGCGTTTGATTGCCAGTTGCGCGTGCATTAAAATGGCCTTGGCGGCTCTTGCGGCGCATCAATTTTTTGCGACCACTGACCTTGAATCGCTTCGACGCGGTTTTGTGGGTTTTTTTCTTTGGCATATTATTGTTTAGTGGGTGTAAGAATGGTTGTTAACCGGCTACCTTCGCGCTTAATATCTTCCTCAACAATAAAGGCATGCTCAATACTTTTTTTAAATCGGTCAATATTTTCAAAAGCTAAGTCTTGGTGCGCACGTTCGCGGCCGCGCAAGTTCAGCTCAATTTTTACCTTGTCGCCTTTCATCAAAAACGCATTGGCTTGTTTGACGCGCACGCCGAAATCGTGATCCGCCATTTTTAAGGTGAGGCGAATACCTTTGGTTTCCACCTTCTTCTGCTTGGCGCGGTTTTTACGTTCAGCCTTTTCTTGTTGGTACACATACTTGCCGTAATCCATAATCTTGACAACCGGCGGTACGGCTTTGGGCGAGACTTCCACTAAATCGAGCTCGGCATCTGCGGCTTTACGAAGCGCGTCGGAAGTTGGCGTGTCTGGAAAAATCACTCCTTGCGCATCAATTAACATCACCGTGGGTGCGGTGATTTGTTCGTTTTTGCGAAGATGTTTAATGACGCTTTTTTCTTCTCGGCGTCGATGTTTGTACCGTCGTCGGATAACCATGAGAAGCAGTAATGAGTAGTTAGTAATTCGTAGTTGGTAGTTCGCTTGTCGAAATCATTCTAAATTTTTAATGAGACCAAATAACATTTTGGAAACGGACTCTAGTCGCTGATAAAAAACTTTTTTCTGATCATTATTTATTACTCCGGCATCGCTCATTAAATCAAGAATGGAAACGCATTCATATGTTGAGCCTCGAGCAATAATATAGAAACGTTTTTTATCGGGCTTTGTAAATTTACCACTTCCTTCCGCAATGTTTAAGACAATGCTGATGGAGGCGCGTTGAAGCTGGTCGCGAATATACGGATCGATGGCTTTGTGGTCTTTAAGGTACTGTCTAATTTCTTTATGAAGACCCCTTGCTTCATGATAAACATTCAAATTCTCGAAGTCGAACATACTTTTGGAGACAGTAATTAGTGTGAGTAGTTTGCCTGCCCGCAACGCCTCGCGCATGCTCGGCTTGCGTGGCTGGCGGGTAGTTAGGGGTAAATTTTTGCTGGCGCAAAAATTTACGTGGAGATGGCGGGAATCGAACCCGCGTCTAGTAAGAGAACACACTATGCTTTACATGCGTAGTCCGCTTTATGTTTCACAACGCGCATAGAAAGCCGACGAAAAGTTGCGCATTACTAGCCCTTAAGTTTTAGCCTACCGCACTAGGGCAACAGTACTCAATAGGCGATCCTTGGAAAGTGACACCCGGAATCCTCACCCCAAGGCGGCAAGGTCGGATGGTTACCGGCCTAAATTAGGCAGTAACAGGTGCAAAAGTTGCGACCGGTTCGAAAACCGATGCGACTTTGCGGAAAGTGTTTTTGACACTTAAGATTGCAAGCGATATTTACAAGGACACTTGCGCCCTTAACACGCACATAATGAGTTCTAAACCTCACTATCGAAGCCAATCATCCCCTTGAGGCCAAAGAAATTCGCAAACTGTTCCGAGATGAACTCGGAATCCCTTCGGGACTTGTGTTTCGCGGCGTCGCTCGCTCACCGTAGATCTATTCTACGGCTCGCTTGAGCTCCCAGCTGTAACACGTCGCATTTTGCTGAATTTCTATGGCCTCAATAATTTATTGTCGAAGAGCGGCGCGAAGGCTCCTATCGAGCTCGCGCTTTTTAATGGTCTGGCGCTTGTCAAACTTCTTTTTCGGTTGACCGATAGCAATTTCAACCTTCACCAGGCCGGCTTTACTATACACTTTTGTAGGCACGATTGTCAAGCCTTTTGCCGTTAATTGTCCGGCTAATCGTTGCAGTTCTTTTTGGTGTAAAAGCAGTTTTCTGTCCCGCGTAGGGTTATACTTTTGTTGCGCGTCGGATGCCTGTTTGTACGGCGCAATATGCGCGCCCACAAGATAGGCCGAACCGTTGCGAAGCGTAACGTAGCTTCCTTTTAATTGCACTTGTCCGTTTTTCACCGATTTCACTTCCGGGCCAGTCAAAACCACCCCGGCCTCATGGTGGTCGGAGAGATTGTAGTTAAACGACGCGGTTTTATTAAAAGCAAAATTTGGCATAGCAACGTTGAGTGTAGCACGCCATAGGCGATTGTCAAAAGGCGGAAAATGTGTTATGTTACGGAATGGTTTACCCCATTCACACCATGAAAATTCTGATCCACGGTCTTATTACGGATGCGCTTCAATCCTTACGTGAAGCCGAACACTGGGGCGATGTTGTGATTCAAGATTTCCGCGTGGAGCACCCCCAAAGCGAGGATCACGGGGATTATGCCGCCAACGTCGCTATGCGGTTAGCTTCGGTTTTGCGTAAGAATCCGTTAGACATTGGAACCGCGATTGTGGAACAAATCGAAAAATCTGGCGAGGCAAAAAAGATGTTCAAACGTATAGAGGTTGTGCCACCGGGTTTTATTAATTTCACCATGGCCGACGATGTGTTGTTTGACGAAGTGGGGCAGATTGTGGATGCGAAAGAAACGTATGGCCGTAGCGAAAAAAGAAAGTCAGAAAAAATGCAGGTGGAGTTTATTTCGGCAAACCCCACAGGCCCTCTGCATATGGGTAACGGCCGCGGCGCTTTTACCGGCGATTGTTTGGCCAATGTGTTGTCTTTTTCCGGCTATAACGTGCGACGCGAATATTATTTAAATGATCGCGGGGTGCAAACCGACCGCTTGGGCGATTCCGTAACACGACGCTGGTTGCAAATGCAAGGCGTGCCCGTGCCCTACCCGGATGATGCGTACCAAGGCGAATACGTTAAAGAGCTCGCGGCAAAATTGGAATTGCGCGATTACAAATTGCAGAACACGCAAAAGATCGAACGCATTAAAGATTCCATTAAAGAAAAAGCTTTGGCCATGATGATTGTCGAAATTCAAGACGTGGTAGAGAATAAATTGAAGATCAAGTTTCACCAATGGTTTTCGGAAAAGATGTTGTACGAAAATGGTGATTTTGAAAGGGTGATGCGGCACTTGCGCATGCACAGGTTGGTTTACGAAAAAGACGGTGCCATGTTTTTAAAATCCACGCAGTTCGGTGACGATAAAGATCGCGTGCTAGTAAAAAGTGACGGAAGCGAAACCTATTTAGCGTCCGATGCCGCGTATATGTGGAATCGTTTCAAGACGCGAAAGTTTGACCACGTGATTATGATTGTGGGCGCCGACCACATTGGTTTTTTGAATCGTATGCAGGCGGTGGCTGAAAGCATAGGCGCGAAGGGTAAGTTAGAAATCCTTTTTATGCAATTAGTGCGGTTGTTAAAAGACGGCAAGGAGTTGCGTATGTCCAAGCGCGCGGGGAATTTTGTGACGTTAGACGAATTGGTTGATGCGGTGGGGTTAGACGCGGCCCGATTTTTCTTTTTAATGAATGCGCCGGGAAACCATATGGACTTTGATATGGATTTGGCGGTAAAAAAATCCAACGACAATCCGGTGTATTATGTGCAATACGCCCATGCGCGAATTTGTCAGATTTTAAGCAAAGCGGCCAAAGCCATGCACGCCAAACGCATTCGGTATGATGCTTTGCAGTTTGAGGAAGATGAAGAAAAAAGTTTGATCCGCGAGCTGATGAAATTTCCCGAACTCGTGGAAGACATGGCAACGTCGCGCGAAGTCTATCGATTGCCGTTTTATGCAACAGAAGTGGCGCGTAAGTTCCATGTGTTTTACACACAGCATCGCGTGATTGATGGCGAAAATGTTGACGTGAATCGGCTTGTGTTAGTGCAGGCAACAAAAATTGTGTTAAAAAACGCCTTAACGCTAATGGGGATTTCGGCTCCAATGAAAATGTGAAAATAGGTATTGATTGTCGAACAATTTTACAGCCTTCATCGGAAAACGTGGCCGGCATCAGTCATTATGTTTATTTTTTGACGGACGCGCTTGTTAAACATCGCAACGTTCATTGGGTGCTTTTTTTTGACGCATCCCTGCGTGGCGAGACGCGGCATTTTGAACGACGGAATACCGAATGCGTTTTTGTGAAAAACTCTGGTCGCATTCCTATAACTCATCATGTGCGATTTGCCGCGCTGGTTAAAAAACATCGCGTCGATGTGTTTCATGGGCCGGCCAATATTTTACCACTCACTTACGGCGATGCGAGCGTGGTGACGATTCATGACCTGGCTATTTATTTTCACCCGGAATGGTTTCCGAGCAATCAAGGTTTTGCCACCAAAGTGTTGGTGCCCAAGAGTATTAAAAAAGCGCAGGCGGTGATTGCGGTTTCGCAAAGCACAAAAGATTCCCTTGTAACGCGGTTTAAAACCGATGCGCAAAAGATTCATGTGGTGTACGAAGGTTTCACACCACGGCAACAAAAAAATCTTGCGTCGGAATCGTTGTGGGACGAATGGAACAACCAATTTTCTTTAGAAGACACGCCGTATGTGTTGTTTCTGGGAACCCTTGAGCCGCGCAAAAATTTGGTGCGATTGATGAAAGCGTTTAACGTGGTTTTGGAAAAAAATCCGCGATTGCAAAGCCATCAGCTGATTCTTGCAGGCGCGCGCGGGTGGAAATACGAAGAGGTCATGCGCGTGGTGGCGCGGTCAAGGTTTGGACACCGCATTAAAATGATTGGCTATGTAAGTCATGCGGATAAACTGCAACTCATTCGAAACGCCAAACTGTTTGTGTTCCCCAGTTTGTGGGAAGGTTTTGGATTGCCAGTTGTGGAGGCTATGAGTTTGGGTACGCCGGTGGTGACATCGAACGTTTCGTCGTTGCCAGAAATTGTGGGGCGTTCGGCCGTTACCGTGAACCCTGAAAGTGTTCAGGCGATTGCAAAGGGGATCGCGAGTGTCTTAACGAGTCCTGCTCGGCAAAAACGATTGGCGATTGCCGGGAAACGCCGCGCAAAAAAATTCACATGGGAAAATGCCGCCGCAGAAACAATGGAAATTTATGAGAGAATTAGCAGTAAGGAATAAGGGTTAAGGGATAAGGTTTAAGAAAAGTATTCTTAATTACTTGTCCCCTAGTCCTTAACCCTTAGCGCTTACATTATGTCTACATACTTACGCAAAGGCCAAGGTGGATTGTATCTTTCGGTGAGTGTGGTTCCGGGCGCTGAACGCACAGAAATTGTGGAGGAATACAACGGCACGTTAAAGATTAAAGTTGCGGCGGCGGCGGAAAAGGGGAAAGCCAATAAAGAGCTGGAAGATTTTTTATGCGACCTCTTGGATTTGGCGTCGTATGAAGTCAATATTGTGCAAGGCGGGGCGAGTAATCGGAAATTGGTGAAGATTATTTACAGCGACATTGAGAAAGTGGAAAAGATTCTAGAACGGGCAATGGATTGACAAAACTTTCCCAAAAGATTAGTTTGATCGCATGTGCGTTCACGCAGTTTTCGTTTTACTCCGACGTCACGTCGGAGCGGGGAGATTTAATGAAATTCAGAAACGAGGATGATGCTCTGGAGCTACACAATTGTGCCCCGGAGCGGCTGGGGTTCCTGGGCGCGGTGATTGGTGCGGTGGCGGGCGCGGCGCTGGGCATCTTTGTTGACGGCCTTTGGGGCGTTGCATTGGTGTTCGTTGGCGCGGCAGGCGCTGGTGTGGCTGGCTGGCGTGTCGGCCTTCTGGCCGGGAACACGCGAGTGTTCGCTGACATCCCGGGCCACCCCGACGGTGGCATCACCATCCGCGCTTGCCACTGGGCGCTCCAGGCCTACTGGCCCGAGCGGTGGGCCGAAATTCAGAGCCGCCGCAGGCGGCTCGACATGTAGTGACGCACTCGCGCGGGGCTTTTTGAGGAGATCCTCTTAAAGCCCTGCGCGCGCGTAACATATTCGGAACACCCTTGCCACCAGCTTCAACCTGCCGTCAGGTTGAAGCTCGACTAAAGGGTGATCCTGTAGAACGGAAATGAAAATGTCCTACCCAGAGGGAAGTAGAAATGTCCTACCC
>CAZRYK010000047.1:0-6665 GCA_964604315.1 uncultured Gammaproteobacteria bacterium | reverse complement strand
TTTTACTAGGATACCAATTCCTCGTGGGGTAAAGAGGTTTAGGGATTCGGGTTTTGGCCATGTCAAACACCGAGTGTTTGACATACGTTATAAATGGCCAAAGCTCGGTTTTGGCCAAAGTGTCGCGGAAAGGAGAAATTTCTGTTATAATAAAAGGGCTAAGAAAAAAATATATGCCGGATTTAACGCAAACGCAAAAAACCGAAAAACCTGCGAATCTCGATTTGTCGGATTGGCAAAAACCTTCACAAGCAGACACGGGTATTATTGAGAAACCCAAGGAAGCAGAAATACCCAAAGAAGCGCAAGAAGCCTTAGCGCAAGCCGAAGCGCCTAAAAATATATCGGAACAAAGTGCGCCAGCAACGCCGCCGCCAACGCCGGCCGTGCCAGCGCAACCCATAATCGCCGTGCCAAAATCGCCCCTGCGAAAAGATATTGAACAAACGCTTTCCGAAAACATCAACACGTTCTACACTAATATGGACGCGGCAACCAAAACCGCGTTTAAAGCCAAGGCTGTTGAAACCGCTGGCAAAATCGAAATTATGCTCGCAAGCGGCAAAATAAATGTAAAAAAAGTCATTGCGTGGATACGCGAGTGGCTACAAATGATTCCTGGCGTGAACAAACTTTTCTTAGAACAAGAATCCAAAATTAAAGCCGACGAAATCGCGCGTCTGCCAAACAAACACGCATCGCCAAAGTAATGCCCGAAGCCCTGCAAACGATCTTTGTTTTTCTTATCACTCTTTTAGGGATGGTTTTTCTGTTGACCGCGGTATTCCTTTTTTTGCGGGCAAGTATGCGCCGCCGCCTAAGCATGCCCGACGAGTTTCATATGATCACCTTACTTGTAAAAGTGCCAAAAGAATTGCGCGAGCACGATAAACAAAAACAAGAACGCAAAGAAGTGAAAGACCGCATTGCGCCCATGGAAAATTTTTACGCAAACTTGGGCGGGCTAAAACCCCAAAAAGGGTGGCATGCGTGGTTGTACGGCCGCCACGATCACATTGCTTTAGAAATTGTTGCAGACCACGAAGGTTTGGTGACGTTTTTTGTGACAGCCCCGCGTTACATGGTTCAGTTTGTCAGCCAGCAGATGCAAGCGCAATTTCATGACGCGCACATTGAAGAGGTCGAGGATTATAATATTTTTTCGCCCACGTCCACCGAACAAATTTCCGAAATCAACTTGGCCAAGCCCAACATGTTTTCGGTGAAGACCTACACGCAAGGCGATAGCGATCCGTTGAACGCGTTAACCAACGCCATGAGTCAGTTCCAGAAAGACGAAGGTGGCGCAATACAAATTTTGGTGCGGCCGGCGCATAAAAGTTGGCGAACGCGCGGAACAAAAGTGGCTCGCGAAATGCAACAGGGGCGAAAATTAAAAGACGCTCTGCGGCGCGCGAGCACATTTGGATTTTTTATTCGCAATGTGCGGCGTTACACGTTGCCGGCAAGTAATGAAAAGGAGCGCGAGCACGACAAAAATCCGTACCAGCCGTTATACCAATACCGCTTGTCGCCCATGGAGGAAGAGATTGTGAAATCGATAGAGAAAAAAGCCAGCAAGGCCGGTATGGAAACGCAGATTCGTGTGGTGGCGTCGGCGGCAAACATTGAGCGCGCCGAAGGTTTGTTGAACAATATTTTGCATTCGTTTGCGCAGTTTTCCAGTTATGAATACGAGAATGCGTTTCGCGCCGGCAAGGGGAAAAATAATCGCGCGCTGTTAGAAAAATTTGTGCACCGCGAATACAGCAAAAATAAAATCAACGTGTTAAGCACCGAAGAACTGGCATCGGTGTTTCATTTGCCGCTGGCCGATACCGAAACGCCGAACATTCGCTGGCTTGCGGCACGCAAAGCCCCGGCGCCGTTTAATCTTCCCAAAGACGGCATTATTTTAGGAAGCTCGGTGTACCGCGGGCAAGAAAAAGTGGTGCGCATGAAACGCGCTGACCGTCGCCGACATTTTTACATTATTGGTAAGTCGGGTAGCGGTAAAAGTGTGTTAATGGAAAACATGGCAGTGCAAGATATTCGCAATGGCGAAGGTGTGTGCGTGGTAGACCCGCACGGCGAATTAATAGAGTCGATTTTGTCTAAAATCCCGACGGAGCGCGCGGACGATGTGGTTATTTTTAGCCCGGCAGATACCGACCGCCCCATTGGGTTAAACATGCTGGAATTCGACACCGAAGAAGAACAAGATTTTGTGGTGCAAGAAATGATTCAGATTTTTTATAAATTGTTCCCGCCGGAAATGATTGGCCCGATGTTTGAACACAACATGCGCAATGTCATGTTAACGCTGATGGCAGACAAAGAGCACCCGGGCACCATTGCCGATATTCCGCGCATGTTTACCGACCCCGCATTTCAAAAATATAAAGTCCAGTTTTTAAAAGACCCTGTTGTACTCGCGTTTTGGGAAAAAGAAATGGCGCAAACAACCGATTTTCATAAATCCGAAATGTTGGGGTATTTAATTTCCAAAGTCGGCCGGTTTGTGGAAAACAATATGATGCGCAATATTATTGGCCAGCCGAAATCGGGTTTTGACATTAAAGAAATCATGGACAATCAAAAAATCCTGTTAGTAAATTTGTCCAAAGGCCAAGTGGGCGAGGTGAACAGCGCGTTGTTGGGGTTAATTATTGTGTCCAAGTTGCAGATGGCGGCGCAATCGCGCGCGTCAAAGTCGGCAGAGGAACGCAAAGATTTTTATTTGTACATTGACGAGTTTCAAAATTTTGTGACCGACAGCATTGCGACGATTTTGTCTGAAGCGCGTAAATATAAACTAAACCTTATTTTGGCGCATCAATATATTGGGCAGTTGGTGCAAAATAATAAAGACAGCAAAATTCGCGATGCGGTGTTTGGCAACGTGGGTACGATTGTGTCGTTTAGGATAGGTGTGGAGGACGCGGAAATGATTGCTAAAGAATTTGCGCCGGTGTTTGGCGAGTACGATGTGATTAATATTGAAAAATATACGGCGTACATTAAGTTGTTAATAGACAACACCGCGTCCAAGGCGTTTAACATGTTGACGTACGCGCCGGAAGATGGAAACTTACGCATTTCGCAGTCGCTTAAACAGTTGTCGCGGCTGAAGTATGGCGTGGAGCGGCAGGCAATAGAAGCCGAAATTTTGGATCGCACAAAGTTGGGGTCGGCCATGTCATCGAGCTCGGTTGCGGCTAGTGAGGCCACACGTTAATGTCATTCCCCGCCGTTTTTATTTTGATTGTTTTGTTGGTCATCATTTTTGGGGTTTTGGGCACGGCCATTTGGGCGGGTTTTTCTGCGGCGCCGTGGGTGCCAACGCGCAAAAGAGATCTTGCTCGGGCGTTTGCGTTGTTGCCGTTGACAAGCGCGGATGTGTTTATTGATCTTGGCTCGGGCGACGGTAGGATTGTAAAACATGCAGTGAGAAGCGGAGCCGGAAGCGCCCGCGGTATTGAAATTTCTTTCTTTTTTGTGTTGTTGAGTCGCGTTTTTTTGCATTTTTCTGGGGTAGGAAGCCGCGCAAAAATTGTGCGCAAAAGTTTGTGGAACGCAGATTTAGCCGACGCCACCGTTATCTTTTGTTTTTTAATGCCGCGAGCTGTTGCCAAACTTGAACAATCTTTGCAAGACCGCGTGAAGCCCGGAACAAAAATTGTCAGCTATGCGTTTCATTTTCCCAACCTGCGCTTGTTGCAAAAATCCCAACCAAAGCATAAGGATCTTCCTATTTATTTGTATATTGTGTAAAATAGGCTGTAAGTAGTAAGTAATAAGTAAAAAAACAAAACAACACCTATGGAAGAAAAAAAGAACGAGCTCGAAATTTTACAGTCCGTGATTTTACAGCTCGAAAAAGATATTCAATCCGCCAAAAAGATGATTTTTACGCTGTTGGGGAAAACCGTTGAAAACGGCGCAGAAAAGGGGAACATGCCGCCGGAGATTAAAGCCAAAACCTTGGGGCCGTTGGTTGCCGAGGCGGGATCGCGCGTTATTGAGGGCGTGTTCGATGGATTGCACATGGTGGGGCCAGACGGCAAGCGGTATAATGTGGCGCCAAACTATGCGTCAAAGTCAAAATTGGTGGAAGGCGATGTGTTGAAACTCATGATTGCGCCCGATGGGTCGTTCACGTATAAACAAATCGGCCCCATAGAGCGCGATCGACTGACCGGTGTGTTGATGCGCGAAGACGGCAAAGACGACTATAAAGTGTTGGCCGGCGGCAAGGATTACAACGTCCTGCAGGCGAGTGTGACATATTTCCACGGCGAGCCCGGCGATGAAGTGGTGTTAATGGTTCCCAAAGGCGGCATCAGCGATTGGGGCGCGGTGGAAAATATTATTAAGGCGGAAAAGCAACGCGGAGCAGAAGTGTTTCGGCAAATGGTCACGCCTGAACCACTGTCCATTCCCGAGCCAGAAACGGAACCTGCGCAAGAATTGTTGGGCAAAGATCATGAAAGTAATATGAACGCCAAGGTTTCCGAAGTCACCGTCGATTCGCTGGAAGATTTTGATAAAGTGGAATAGAGTGGGCGCCAGCTGATCAGTGGACAGCTGTCAGCTAGCGATCGGCTTGTTACACGGCGCCACGCATTGGATTGCTCCGCCGAGTGTCGCCTTTGCAACAATCCGATCGCTAATGTAGACTGATTCCTGACAGATAGCTTATTTAAGGAAATTGCCAAAAGCGTTATTTTGCGTTACAGTGGAAACCCATGTCTAAGAATTTATCGCGTCACTACCGCCCTAGTCAGTTTAAGCAAATGGTGGGTCAAAAGCCCGTCCGTTTGACGTTAGAGCAAGAAATTGCAAACAATAAAATCACGCATGCGTATTTGTTTTGCGGCCCGCGGGGTATTGGCAAAACCACCACAGCGCGGCTTTTTGCCAAAGCCGTGAATTGTTTAGAGCGCAAAGACGGCGAGTTTGAGCCGTGCAATACTTGCCGCGTGTGTACATCTGTCAACCACGGCGCAAACTTAGACATGATAGAAATCGATGCGGCGTCCAACACCGGCGTAGACCATGTGCGGGATCATATTATTGCCAATGCGCGCGTTGCGCCGAGCCAACAAAAATATAAGATTTTTATTATCGACGAGGTGCACATGTTGTCGACCTCGGCGTTCAATGCGTTGCTAAAAACGTTGGAAGAACCGCCCGAGCATGCGTTGTTTATTTTGGCAACGACCGAAGTGCATAAAATTCCGGAAACAATTATTTCGCGGTGTCAGCGTTTTGATTTTCGCAAAGTTTCTTTTGAAGAAATGATCGCGCGGTTGGAATTTTTGGTGAGCCAAGAACAGGTCAACGTTGCGCCGGTGGTTTTGGAACGTATTGCGCGGCATTCTGGCGGGCATGTTCGTGACGCCGAAAGTTTGCTGTGGCAGATTTTGGCGCTCGACGAAAAAGAGATTGGCGAAGAGCAAGCGGATCTTTTTATTCCCAAAACGTCGTTGCAACATATTTTTCAATGGGTGCATGCGGTGCTGGAGGGCGATGTTACCAAAAGCATTGCCTTGGTGAATCACATGTTGGAAGATGGCGTGGACCTAAAACCCTTTATTGACGACACCATCGACGTGGTGCGTAAACTCATGCTCATTAAAGTGAGCAACACGCTAGACAAATTTAGCTTGATGGATGTCGAAGCCGAGATGATGATGACGTTGCAAAAAAACTTGGCCGAGATGTCGTTACTGCGGCTGACGGATTTGTTAGAGCGGCTGTTGTCGGCGCACGAAGAAATGGCGTATTACCCGCGGCTACCGCAGTTGCCGTTAGAAATGGTGGCGATTGGTTTTACGGAAAGTCGGCAAGAGGTGATTGCCAAAGTCGAACCACAAGTTTCGGTGGCGCAAAAGACGGTTTTAGATGTAGCGGATGCGCCGGCAAGTCCAGAGGATGCGTCGCCGGAATCGCCGTCACCCGTTCCCGCTATGGAAGAACTGCCGGCAGAAAGTGGCACCGAAGGTTCTGACGAACAATGGAAGCAGGTGATTGCAGGGTTAAAGGGTGTTAATCATTCGCTTGCGCTGACAGCGGGCTTAGCGAAAATTTTAACGATTGCGGATGGCAAAATTCATTTAGCGTTTTCGTACAAGTTTCATTGCGACCGGCTATTGCAGGCGGAAAACAAGGTGGCGGTGGAAAACGTGATAGAAAAAGTGTACGGTCAGAAGTTGGCGATTGTGTGCGTGTTAGAAAAAGGCATGCGACGTGAGGAAATTGGAACATCGGCCGTGGTGCATGATCCAAATTCCGGAACCGATACAGAACTGGTAACCGCGCTCGATGTCTTTGGCGGCAAGATTATTCCTAAAAAAATCGAACCGCAAAAAATAACGCCGGATAAGAAATAGTTGAATTTTTTTAACAGAGACAGTAAGATAGCGATGTTTTGGGGAATCGCCATCCCGTCATTCGACGGGGCAAGTGGCCTGCCTCGCCTTGCCCGACGAAGCAGAGGCAAGGCGGGCGAGGCAATGGGTTCATTATAAATATTGGGGAATAGCCAAGTGGTAAGGCAACGGGTTCTGGTCCCGTCATCGGGGGTTCGAATCCCTCTTCCCCAGCAATGTAGAACGGAAATGAAAATGTCCTACCCAGAGGGAAGTAGAAATGTCCTACCC
>CAZRYK010000046.1:0-6872 GCA_964604315.1 uncultured Gammaproteobacteria bacterium | reverse complement strand
TATCATTTCAACATTTATTTTGTTTTTGACAAAAAAACGGTACACTTAATGCGCATGCGGCGCATAACACTTTCTACCTCCTCCTTTTTTATTCTTGTCCTCGGCATCGTTATTTTTGGCGGAGCTTTGAGTATAGTCTTTTGGAAATGGTTTCACTTTGCCTATAACGCGCTGGACTTGGCGATTTTTACGCAAGCGATCTATGAAACGACCCAAGGCCGATTTTTTGCCTTAACCATCCACCCGCAATCGTTTTTTGGCGATCATTTTTCGCCATTCCTTATTATTGTGGCGGGATTTTTTTATCTTTTACCCCACCCGTTGACGCTTCTAGGGCTTCAATGGTTGGTTTTATTATCCGGCATTCTACCCATTTATTTCTTAAGCAAACGTCTTCCCTCGCCCTTGTGGCGGAGCGTCATGGTAGGTTTGTATGTTGTTTCGCCGATCGTTTTTAATGCGGCGATTTTCGAATTTCATGAACTCGCGTTCGCCGGTGTTGCGGGTCTGTGGGCTTTGCTGTTTTATGAAAAAAAACGTTTTGGCCTTTTCTTGTTTTTTCTATTGTTGAGTTTCACGGTCCGCGAAGACGTCGCTTTATTGGGCATGGCTTTTAGTCTCTTAGCTTTTGCCGATAAACGCCCGGCTTATTGGCGCGTGCTTCCGTTTGTCTTAGGCGGCGCATGGCTTTATGGAAGTTTGCGCGCTGTTGCATTTTTTTCTAGCACGTCGGATTATAAATTCGATATCTACTACCAATGGATGGGTGCGAATCCGCTCGATGCTGTTAATAACATCCTTGCGAATCCGTTACCACTTTTACTTCATCTCCTTCACCCCAACAACCTTCTCTTTCTTGTGGCCGTGTTAGCCACCGTTGGATTCTTGCCTCTGTTGCATCGCCGATCTTTACTTTTTGGGCTCCCCTTGGTTCTGCCGTATCTTCTGTTTCACAGCGGGGCCGGAACGATTACGCTTTTTTCGCATTACCCGATCATGTTATTACCGCCACTTTTTTTAGGCGTTGTCCGCGTTGCGCAAAAAAATCCTCATCTGCATGTACCGCTGATTTCAAAATTAGCAGCACACGAACCGCGCGCGGTTTGGATTCTTTTCTTCATTATTGTCGGCTATAGTTTTTTGACGCTCAACCCTTTTCTGCAATCTGCCGGCGCGATTTTTAAAGACACGGACGCTAAAGCAGAAATAACCCGCGAGGCTGTAAAAGAAGTGAGTGAAACCGACGCCGTTGCCGCATCGTTTCGCAGTTTGCCAAAAGTTGCGGCGCGCGAAAAAGTGTATTCTCTGCATTATCACGCATTGGGGCACCAACAATTTTCTGATTCGCCTTATGCGGTCCCGGACGTTGACGCAGTAATTTTTGACTCCGATGACGCGCTAACGTACACCATGCAAGCAGACGAAGGAAAACAAGCCGAAGTTGCAAAAAACTTGCGCGCATTACTTTTAGAACGGCAACTTAATCTTGTTGCCATCGGTGATTCGGTGACGGTATGGAAAAAAGATTCCCCAACGCCATCTATATCTCTGTATTCGCAACAACAAGAAGCGCCGATGTTCAACAGCGTCACAAGCAGTGGCGCGGTGCAGTTAGTTGGCTGGTCTTCGGAAGCGCGAAACCTTGATGTGGAAACTCTCGGAGAAAACCTTTTGCCTCTGACGCTCGTTTGGCGCGGAGCAGAACCGCAACAATCCCAGGTGATGATGATTGTTGAATGGCTTGATGAAAATACTGTTCTTGCGAGCCAGCAATACCCCCTTGCCTATGGTCTTTACCCGCCATCGGAGTGGGGTGCTGACACCTACATTAAAACTCATCACTGGTTCTCTCCACCACAGAAAAAGGCGACAAACCTTCGCATTCGCGTTGTTGCGTACGACGGCTACGTCAACTTCACGCCATTGCGATCTTCAGTGCGCGTCATCACGTCTTTTACAAAACTCATGGAGCCGGTGACGTTATCTTTGGAAGAACTTTCCACACCGTAACCGTGCCACGACGGTAGACTTCTAAAAGTCCCTGGCCCGGAAGGTTCGGCCCCCAAACGTTTTCTTGCGGCGTGGTCATGACATAATCAATACCGGTTTCACGAAAAAAAGCGATTTGGTCTTGTGGTGAAAGATGGTACAACGTGTTAATAACAAAATCCAAACGATCTTCCCAATCAATCGTCTGGTGCCCATGCCCAATATACACACGGCGGCCGGCGTAGGCGGGTAAGACGTTCCCTAAAAACGGTTGTGCATATAAAACGTCTTCTTTTGTGGTGTTCTTTTTAATCCAATCGGAAGCAACAATAACATCGCGAGACACAAAAAACGGCGAAGAGCGCTCACGGTTTTGCCGCATGTCTCCAAAGACAATCGACAGTAAAGAAAGAAGCATCACCAAGACCGTAACCCATGTTATTACGACGGTCAAACTCTGTCGTCGTGAATCCTTTGTCCATTGCCACAACGTTTGCCAACCCATAAACCCCAAAATGGCCAACGGAAGATGCCAACCATTAGTCAGGCGGCGAGCAAAAGGAAGAAACGCAAACGACACCAGTAGAGCGGTGCTTAACGCCCACAATACCCATAAACGATCTTCGGTGCGATTCCGTGTCCACGCAACAATTGCCCCAACACTTGCAAACGGAAGTAACAGCCCGTAACCTAATAAGACATTACGAAACGGCGGCATTTCGGTGATGTTTTGCGCGCCCCAACCGGCAATGGATGGCTCTTGCAAAACGAAAACATAATAATATGCCACAACAAAAACGGTCGGCAAGAGAAACAAAAGATGCCGTTGAAGTTGCTGACGGAAACTTTTTTTTGTGAAGGCAAAAAATTCAATTACTACGGTAATCGCAACAATCGATACAACGTCGTATGGATGGATCCATGTCAGTAATGCCAATAAGAACGACTCGCCAACAAGAAAGAGTTTATTTTTTTGAACGCCACGATAATATGCGACCAAAATAACAACAATCAAGATTTGCGACAGAATAAATAAGGCCGAATGATACAAGGTTAAAAACGTATTGCTTTCCGAAACCCAAATGTCCAATGGGAGTTTGGCAACATAGTCTTCGGGGTCAAGGCTACCGGTCATATAAGGAATAAAATAAATGATCCCGAAACCTGCAGAAAAAAGAATGACGAGCAACGCTCCAATGCGGTCATAAAACGCTTGAAATGGTGATCGCAAAATGGCGTAAAGAATAAAAACAAAAAGAATGCCGAAAATCACGCGCTCACTATGGAAAACAACTAAAGGCGAAATATGCAGCAGGCGGGAAAGCAAACCCATTTCGATCCAAAGCGGATGAAACAAAACCGCTTGCCCGTGTTCTGGCGTAAAAAGATTGGTAACCGCCAAGCCCCCTTGCCGAATATCTTCGATCATCGAAACGTAGACGTTGGTGTCTGCCGGCGCGCGACTGTTTACGCCCAAATACGCGACGTTATCGTTTGCGAGTCGCGCTCCTTGTACATACGGCAACGACGTAAAAACCATCGCCACAATGGCAATAAACGCAACAACAATCATCTCTTTTGTTTTGGCTTTCATTGTTGAGTTTTAATAAAGCGAAAGGCGGTTGTCCCATTAGGGAATAAAATTTCACGCGCCGCCGGAATGCCCGACAGCTCGTCCCCGCGCACCATGAACAACGTTTGAGGATTGTTGCGATACTCTTCGGAAACGTTACACCCCCTCTGCGCATAACAAAACGCGATGTTCCCAATTTGCGGAACAAAGTAGCCGGGTTCGGGGTCGTCAATGGCCTGAAACGTGCGTTGAAAATCCCACGGGTTTACGCGCCCATACCATAACACGTCCAGATAAAAAAAATAATACATATGACGCGTATCTGAAATAACCACGCGATCGGCGCTCCGGCTTTCCTGCTCCAATATTTCCATAGCTTGTGCAATCCCGCCTTGTCGAAATTGGTAAACAGACAACGGAAGGCGATCGGAAAACCGCACGGCAAAAAATATCACACTAAACGTAAGAATGACTCCGGCACTCCAAAGAAATATTTTTTTATCTCGCAATGATTTTAATGAACCCCACATACTCACCACGCCCACGCCTGCTATGACTTCCCCGATTCCCAAAAGAAAAATTAATCGCCAAGGGTGCGGATTAAACTCGCGTGCCATAAACAACGCCGGAATGATACCTACGACACTCCACCAAAAGAGAAATCGCCAAGAGGGATTTTTTTGGTTCCGGAAAGCGTGCACAAAACCGTAAATAATGAATGGCGCTTCCCATATCCACAGAAGACTTAAACCCCGCGGCGCAACATAAAAATCTAAATTTAAAAACCATGGCGCAAAGGAAAACATGGACAAAAAGTTTTGGACAATTTGCTGGTAAGCCAACAACGGCGGCAGAGCAGGCGGAATAAACAACGACGCCCGTGACCATTGCAACACCGGAAAGCTCCCGGACCATAAAGAAACATTGCCAGACGTCGGTTGCAAAAGAAATAAAACAAAAGGCAAAACCAACAGCATGCCCAAGAGCGCGACAAGAAACAGATTGATTCGCATAAAGCGATCGCGCAGCGGGAAAAAGAAGACAAGCAAAAACACGCCAAAGGGTAATACCATCATCGCAATCCCATAGGTGTAAAATGCAAGCACAAAACAGAGAAGCGTTAAAATAAACCCCCATGGTTTATGCGCCTGAACGGCTTTAAGATACCCCCACAGTCCGGCAAAAAGCAAAAAGGGAATAAGCGCTACATTATATTCGTAGGATGTTAAGATGAGATGCCACGGGGAAAAAACAAAGAGCATTGTCGCCAACTGTGCAATTTTTTCGGTAAATAATCGTCTGATGAAAAAATAAAATACCATTACCGCCGCAACATTAAACACCAACGATGGAACCGGTGTTAAAAATGCGTGTACGCCGAAGATTTTAAACAGCCCAAACAAAAGATACGCATAGGTGACGTTTTCTCCAAAACCGAAATTATAAAAATACAGCGGCCACGATGCGCCGGTACGATCTTTGCCGGTTTCTACCAAAGAGTACGCTTCATAAGCTGACACGACTTCATCGACGTTCATGTCTTCGTAGTGCCAGAACGCGACAAATATTCGCAATGATGCGGCCAACAAAAACACAAGAATAAGAAAACGTCGTTGGGTCATGGCTCTTGGAAAAAATAAATGATCGCTTCGTCGTCTTCGTACACGCGTTTAAAATCCGCACGGCGATCAAAAAGCGCCATCATTTCTGAATGGTCTTTTGCAACAAATGCGGCGCGCGAATGAAAGACCGTGATGAGCGTTTTCCCTAAATCGCCGCGGAAAGTTCCGGTGCTGATTTCGACCCATGTTTGATAAATGTTGGCGTCATACCGATGCGCAAACGTTGGGTCTAGCCCCGCAATATAATGTTGAGCATCGTTTTGGTAAAACAAAATCGGGAATTCGTCCCAATCGCTATGCACTAACACTTCACCTTGTTTCAAATGCGTTTTAGTAAACTGCATCGCCGCTGAAAACGTTTGTGTATTCGAGCCCGACCCTAATTCTTGGAAGGTTTTTTTCGCGTCTCGAACAATAATAACAGGGACAATGATAACGACATAGGTAATCAAGAGAACGTATACTGCCGTGCGTTTCCGAAAAAAATGCGACACGTCGCGTTTCAACGTCAATACTCCGTGGGCGCGCATGTAGGACGCAATAGCGAGAGCCGAAAACAATAACGCCATGGGCACATAATATTCCACGTAACGGCGAGATTTTAATGTCATAAAGAGCGTCAACACCGTCATGAGCAAAGCAAACCGTGTCATGCGGCCTTGTTCGCGCCAAGAAAAAACTAGGGCGAATAACCCTAGCAAGACGCCTAAAGAAACAAAAACGGTATTGGGCAACAATTCCGCAAGAGCATACGGATACCATTCCCCGCCAACGCGAATAACATCACGGTAATTAACAACGCCAATGCGCACAAACTGTTCCCAAAAAAACGTGAGATTCCGCGGAAACCATGGGTGCAATAAAATGCCTAAGATCATTCCGGAAAGCGCGGTAAAAAAAACTTGAAGATGCGCAACTGACGTTATATGTTGCAAAAACCGGCTCAATGCTTTCCAATAATGCGACGCGTGCCGCACAGAGAAACGGTAACGTTTAAGTTGTTGCCACGATTCCGCAACAATCCATAACCCCACCATCACAAGGAACAGCGGAAATCCAAAATGTGTCAACGGATACAGCATTCCGATCACAAAAAGCATGGGCCGATCTTTTCGTTGTAGAGCCCACGTCGTTGCCAAAACCAACAACAATGCGGCACCCGAGCCTTTCACCAAATTTATGCGAAACATCCACGGCGCTGTTGCTAATAGCGCGACAACCCATGCCATGCGAAAGGGAACTTTTTCGTTGCGAAGAATAACGCTAAAAACTGTGACAACCGAAGCCCCTAAAAGCGCGGTTAATAACTTTGCGCCAACCGCGTCCGGCAAAAGCGCCACAAATGGCGAAAGAAGCACATGATACAAAAAATGTTGATTAGCAAACGCATTTTTAAGGATCGTGAAATCGGAGAGCCAAACAAAATCCTTCACCACACCGCGATCCCAGAATAACTGCGCCATTTTCATGTGGTAAAAACTGTCCGGATCGGCAAACGCGCTTTGCGATTGGTAAAAAATAAAAACCGCAAAACTCAAAAGAAAAACACCCGCAACCCCAATAAAAGGATTAGCCGAAGCCTCCCTTTTTAGCCAGCGGAACATCTTTTTCATCATCATAGTATAGCATATTTCGGGTATACTAAGTCAGATGGAACAAGGTTAAGATAAAAGCAAGAATCCTTAACC
>CAZRYK010000045.1:0-7393 GCA_964604315.1 uncultured Gammaproteobacteria bacterium | reverse complement strand
TTCGTCTTGTTAAACTCTCCATTCGGGTATACAATAATAACGTTGAATCAATTCACTTTGATCTTTTATGAAACGCAAAATGGTACCAACGTCACCCAAGGCCAGCCAAGAAAAAGAATCCTTAGAAGAACAAGCGCTAGAAAAAATTTACAAAGAAGATTTGCAAGAAATTCGTAAACCGCTAAAGCAGGTGAATGTGGTTTTACTTTGGGTCATAACGATTATTTTGGGCGCTATTGCCGGCGCTGGCGGGTTTGTGTTATTCAACTTGTACGGGGATCGCTTGCCGCAAATCGCGCAATTCCTTCCTGCCAACCAAGGCGAAAAAGAAGTCATCGTGCGCGAGGTTGTAACAACCAACGAAGAAGCCATTGCTTTAGATGAGGTGATTAACGCGCTAGACCCGGTAACTGTCCTGTTGTTTCCCAAAGAGCTGACCAATAAGGGATCGTTGTCCGAAATCTATACCGATTTTGACCGAAGGGGGATGGGCGTTATTTTAACGTCCGATGGTTGGGCGGTTGCGCCAACCACGGCTTTCCAAGACGTGGATTATGTGGCTGTGACACACGACGGTTCGGTATACAATATAACGTCACGTGTGGATGATACTGCCACCAATGTCACGTATTTCCAATTTGATGCCAAAAACTTAAGTGTCGTACAATTACTCACCGGCGAGAATCCTGCCAAGAATGGTTTGAACGTATGGGTGGCAGAAAAAAATCCATCGCAAACGCATGTGTCGTTAACACCGGCAACGTTGGGCTCTCCAGATTCTTCGGTTTTAGCCAATGACGCAGATTATTTACGGTCGACCGAAGAATTTTCTTGGGGCTATGGCATTGATTTTCAGCCGACCAAAGATATTTTAGGCGCGCCGGTCGTAGGGGGCGACAATACCGTGGTAGGGTTAATGGATCGTGTGGTGTCGGAAGACGGCATACAATGGTTTGTCCGCAATGCGCTAGATTGGCAAACTGTCGCCACCGATGTGTTAACCGGCAAGGGCGTTAACCGTTCGGTTTTAGGCTTGCGGTATTTAGATCTGTCCGAAAGTATTGGTGTGAACCCGCGAGCGGATTCTAAACGCGCCGGAGCCTATTTAGTGAACGACACAGCTACCAAAACCCAAGCGGTGAAGCCGGGTTCGCCAGCCGCAGACGCAGAACTTAAAAGCGGAGACATTATTACGCAGGTGAATGAAGTTGAGCTGACCGCAGATAATAATCTCACACAAATGGTGCAAAGCAAAAACCCTGGCGACGAAATTTCGTTAACCGTTTTACGTGGTAAAGCCGAACTCACCGTCCGCGTGACACTGGATTAGTATAGGGATTCAACCCTGACAGCATTTCGGGTTGAATCCTGATTTGACTCCTAAAAAAATTCCACCTACAATAAAAATACATGGGCGACTCCGGTCATTAAAGATCGGGGGATAATATTAAAGCCCAATTTTATGGCAAAAGGAAGAAAGGTAAAAGAACCATCGAATAAAGATGTCATATCGCGCATCGATAAAATTGGTACTCACATCGATAAACTCGATACGCACATTGACTCGATTGATAGGCGTATTGATAAACTCGATACGCGTATGGATACGTTTGAGGAGCGTATGGGTACGGTTTTGGAAGCAATTCAGTTTCTCGCAACACAGATGGACGAGAGGTTTAATCGTGTCGATGAAAGATTCGCGAAAGTTGATGAAAGGTTTGCGAAAATAGATGAACGTTTTGATAGGGTAGACCAGCGTTTTGAAAAGCTAGAAGGTCGCGTTGGTCATCTTGAATCTTCTATGGTCACAAAAGATTACTTAGACGATAAATTAGCGGACCTTCGGGGAGATTTGGTTATCATGGTACGCAAAGAAGACAAGAAAGTGGATGTGCTTGTGGATATTCTTCACACACGTCATGTTATAACTCATCGTGATGTCGAGAAAATAGCCGCCACGTAGCCGTTTGCAAGATAATAAACAGCAATAGGGATCCGACCCTGAAAGGAATGTGGGTCGGATCCTGACTTAGAAACAAAAATTGAGATTAAACAAAAACACCCCATCATGGGGTACGGCTTTTTGTCATGCTGGTAGGCCGGGCTAGGTAAGCACCTCTCAACAGTCAGTTTTGTTTGACGGAATCAAAATATTTTGATACCTTAAAAAAGATGAAGATTACATTTAGCCAACATGCGCTGTATCAACTTCATGAACGAAATCTAACTACTCGCGAGGTTGAGAATGCTCTTCATAAACCCGATCGTCACATTCCTCAAACTTTTCGTCGCTGGCGAGCAGTGCGGATCGTCACACGTCAGCGAAAACGCTATTGTCTCGTCGTAATCTATGATAGGACAAATAGTCATGCCGAGATTGTAACAGCATTTCTTACGAGTAAACTCACTAAATATCTATGAGATTTCATTACGACAGAAAGAAAGATGCATTCTACCTTCGCTTCGACGAAAAGCCGTATAAGGAAAGCGATGAGGTTGAAGAGGGGATCATCTTTGATTATGATAAACAAAAAAGAGTCATTGGTATTGAGATCCTTGATGCCTCTCGAAGACTTTCTCCGTCTTTTCGCGTATCTCTTGAAAAAAAAGAGATTCCTATTTCGGTTGGTAGCCTTGTTCCATAGTTTTCCGCGTCAATTTTAACTTGCCTTTTTTTGCGTTCAAAAAAATCCCCGTCTTGGGGTTTTTAGTTTTTTTGAATAGTGAATAGTTTTATTACTGTCAGCTGCCTGCCCGCCATTGCCTACGGCTTCAGGCGTTAGCAGGCGGGACTGCTGTCTGCTGTTTTCTTATCCCTTATACCTTAACCCTTATTCCTTCATCAGTGGGATTGGGCAGGAGGCGGGCGCTAACACTTTCGTGTAGCACCCGCCTCCTGTTGCCCCGATCCATCGCGTCTTCCAGCCGCGAGGATCAGAAGAACTTGTAGAGGAGGCCCGCGCCTCCTCCGCCGACCGTTCCGCTGGTCGGCTCGGTGAAGGCGTCGCCCCAGTGGCCGGCGCCGACGGACCCTTCGGCCCGCAGCCAGAGCCCGCCGGCCAAGCGGGCGTCGACCGCGACCGCGACCGAGTGGGACTCGGCCAGGTAGGCCTGCGTGAGCCCGCCATCGGGCTCCCTCTGCTGATACGGCGAATAGAGGATTCGCCGGTATTGCAGAGACAGGCCGACGCGGTCGCCCCAGAGGCCGATCCCCCCGCCGACCGACCAGTTGGGCTGGCCGGCCAGGAAGCCGAGCCCGCCGTGGGCAACGAGCCCCACGGGTAGCCCCGGGTCAGGGGCGAACCGGACCTCGGCGAAGGTCGCCGGGCCAAAAGCGCCCGGCTGGCTCAGGTACGAGCCGCCGACGCCGGCCGCGAGGTCGATGACCCTGTCGATCGCCTCCCACGCGTCGTCGGCGCGCTTCTTGGCGGCCGCAGCGATGTCGGCCGCGTCGTCGGCGTCGTCTTGGGCTGACTTGACGTCGTCTTCCACGGCGTCGATCCGGCGCTCGAGGTCCGCCAGGCGGGCCTCGATGCGCGTGAGATCCACGCCATCGAATCCGTTCGGGTAGACGCCGATACGAACGAACCGTTCCCCCACCGGCGTGTCGGTGAGGGTGTTCTGTCTCATCCGCTCGACCGGGATTCCACGCCGGCGGAGGATTCCGGAGATCTTCCCAAGCCGCTTCACGGCCAGATCTCCGTTGGTGGCATAGTGGAGGGTATCCGAGGATCCCTCTAGCGCCACGCAGATATTCTTCCCGGCACGGATCTCCGTCACAAGGGAGTCGGCGAGCTCACGCACCTCGCGGCGCGCATTTGGGCCGAGGTCCCAAACCTCGATATCGTACTTGAGGTGCAGGACGCCCTCTGCCTTTTGCGGAACGATCGGCGTCATGCCGGCGAAGGCGGAGGTGGAGGCGAGAAGCGCGAAGAGGAGCGCCGCGATGGCGGCGCGAAAACACGAAAAAAAGCTGTTCATTTTCTGATCCTCGCCCCATGCCATTCGGCACGGGGTAGTGGGGGTGATGGATCGGGACACCGAGCAACTAAAACGTTATCAGCGCATGCGCGAACGCACACACTTCAAACGCTCTAATCACCCGGTTGAGCTCATCTCAAAAATCCTTTCCTTAGGACTTCCGCCTTTGGCGCACTTCTTCGTTGCCGGCTACGGTGCTCGACACTGTACCTTTCAGTACAGTTTACTCCGCACCTCGCCGTCGCCTCGAATTGCACTCAAACGCGAAAGTCCTTGCCATCTTTGTCCAACACCCGGTGTTGGACATTTTTCTGGCGTCATGCTTTTGTTACGATCGTACAAAAGACATGACGCCAGAACTGACTGCTGAATTAAAAAGAAAAGTATTTTTAAGATGAGCTTTTTGTACAAACTATCAAAGATCAAATGGTATGATTGTTTTTCTAATGTTCTAAGCTTAGCTTAGAACATTAGAAACCATCACACTATTGAGCTTTGAATGAAAGGGATAAGTACTAAGGGTTAGGGGATAAGTAATTTTTAAATACTTAACCTTTATTCCTTAAACCTTATCCCTAACTATTTTTACCGTGTCATGCTTTTTATGCGGCCGCATCAAAGACATGACAGGTGAGAATGACGATAAGTGTAAAGTGTCCGGCCGGACAACTTGCACTTATTTTATTTTTTATAAAAGAGCTTTCTGGCGCGGCGGGGAGGAAGTGCTCGTTGCACTCCTCCCCGCCGGCCTTGTCGACCTTCTGCCCTGATGCCCTACGGCAATTGGGGCGTCGGGTCGACCACGTTGGCGTGGTCGTAGTCCCCGACGCGGATGGCGTCGAAGGGGATGTCGAACTCATAGGTATGTCCTGATGAGTCCAACAACAACCCTTCGAAGCTACCCGCGACACCCCAGTATCGGATGCGCGATCCCGCCGAGAGATCGGCGGGGCTGGTCAGAGTTACGCTCACGGCGGTGACCTTCGTCACCGTGAACGGGAACGTGAACGGATACCAGCAATCCGTCCCGTACTTCCACGGTCCCGCGGCCATCCGCGGGGACAGGAAGTACGTGAGATCCACCGCACAGCCCTCGGGGCCGCAGTCGGCCCCAGGGTCGGTCGAGCAGACCCGACCCCAGATTTCCTCCGAGCGGGCGGTGGTGGGGGCGACGAAGCTGGCAAGGAGGAGGGCGGCCGCGGCGGTGAGGCCGCGGCGAAGTGTTGCAAACATGGTAGTCTCCAGTGTTGGCCGGGGGTTGTGTCGCGGGCGCGACATTTAACCCCGACCGGTGGAAAGAACACATCTGTGCTCGAGCAATGTTGCTCGAGACCATGTGTGAACTTTTCAAATTGGGACAGCGTAATCAGCAGACAGCTGTCCCGCCTGCCAACGCCTGAAGCCGCAGGCAATGGCGGGCAGGCAGCTGTCAGTTTTGTCAAACACTGAGTGTTTGACATTATTTGTTTTCAAATATTATTTTTACCGCGTCATGCTTTTTATGCGGCCGCATCAAAGACATGACAAGTGAGAATGACGATAAGTGTGATACTCACGATCGTGAGCATTACACTTATTTGTTAATGTCCGAAGCTCGGTTTTGGCCACTATTGGCAAACACCGGGTGTTGGACAATGTGTTTTGAAGGACGAGGACTAAGGGTTAGGGGATAACTCATTTTTTAAATGCTTAGCCCTTATTCCTTAAACCTTATCCCTTTTGATTTTAGGGTGCGGCGGGGTGGAGGAGTTTTTCAGACTCTTTCCACCGCCGCCGCATTCCCTCAACCCCCGATGACTGGCCGGAGGATTTAGTCGGTCGTCCGCTCCAGGTGGTCGACGACCACGCTGAAGCGGGTCCGCGGAGCGACCCAGACATCCGGGCCCTGCAGGCCCGCCCACACGTTCGTGGGCGAGTCATACCTGGACTCGGTGTGCAGATTGCTCTGCGGATTGTTCGCCGCGGCAACGTCGACCGCCGCGATTTCGAAAGCAAACAAACCCTCGATGACGCTGGTCGACGCCAGCGTCTCGAGGGGCCCGGCCCCGTAGAAGCTCCAATACTGGAAGTTCGCGAGATAGTATCCGCGAAGATCCAAGTACAGGAAGCCTGCTACGGGGTCGGGCACGTCGGAGGGTCCGACGTGCTCCAGCGAAAGGCCGTCCGGGTCGGACCGGACGGCGAACGGGGCGTCGGCGGGGAGGCTGGTACGGAGGAGATCCGCCCAGCACCCCATGGCCGCCCTCTCGTCCCGAGAGAGCGACCAGTCAACCGGCGACTGGTGGAAATTCGAGCGCACGAGCCGCTCAAGGTCTTCCACCGAGACCTTAAATGACCACCAGCCGGCGCCCGCGGGGGCACCGACCACGGTCACTGCCGGTTCGCTCTCACGCCCGTAGGCGTCAAAGAGCGACCACAGTGGGTGGTCCGCCACGACCGTCACGGTCGTGGCGTCGTCCCGCCAGTCGCTGCTCCCGAGGGGGAGCATGGCGCAGGGGGGTGACGTGGGCGTCCACTCGAAAGACCAACCATCGGGGTCGGTCCTCTTGCGGAAAACCTCGTCACCGTTGAGTGTCGTCGTCTCGACGACAGCCCAACATCCCTGCGCGTCGCGTTCCTCCCGCGACAGCGACCAGTCGACCGGCCGCTGGTGCCAGTTAAACCTCGCGTACATCGCGTACGCAGAGAGGTCGAACTGCCACCAGTCGACGCCGAGGGGCGCGCCGGCGACCGTCACCTGTGGTAGCGTCTCCACGCCGTACGAATCGTAGAACGAAACGTACGGGTGGTTGGCCACCACATAGGACGGATCGTCGGCGGCCGAGAAGGCGGCGGCGCGGCGGGTGCAGTCGGGCGTCGGCGGCGGGACCGAATCCCGCTCGACCGTCACCGCCAGCGAGGCGGTTGCGGTCGTGTCGTCGTCATCCACGCGCACCCAGAAGGTGCGGGTGGACTCGACGGCCCCGAGAACGACCGCCGTGACGGCGGTCGTGGGGGACGCGATGACGTCACCTGCCTCCGAGGAGGTCCAGGTGAAAGTCAACACGTCCCCGTCCGCGTCGCTGGCGACGGCCGCCAGCGTGATGGTCTCGCCCGGCTCCGCAGAGCTCGGGCCGGAGACCGACACCACCGGCGCGTGGTTGGGTTGGGCCCGATCGGGGCCCACGACCTCGCCACAACTTGTGGCGAGGAGAGCGACCGCCGCGAGGGCGGCGGTGAAAAGCTTCTTCATCGAAAATCCTCCGTCCCGCGGTCCGCTCGTTGGTAAGCAAGACACGCGGGAAAAAGCAAAGGGTTGAGGGATGTCAAAGAAAACCAACGGCGGAATGTATCATATTTTTGCGGAATTGTCAACCCGGCGTTCTCTCTCATGTCAAATGCGACATAGCGAATTCTTTGGGTGTTTGCATAT
>CAZRYK010000044.1:0-7542 GCA_964604315.1 uncultured Gammaproteobacteria bacterium | reverse complement strand
AAAGGTTGCTTGCCACCTCCCCGAAGCTTTTCGCAGGCTGCTACGTCCTTCATCGCCTTATCATGTGTAGGCATCCACCAATCACCCTTATATCTAATCATAACCACGAAGAGGACAATGTGGCCGGACAGGCCCATTATCTTACGCGGTTCATGGTGAAATTAACTTATTACTTGATTTACTTTCCTATTTAGTTGTCAACGTTCGGGAATCAGCAGATAGCGGCGGTATACATCTGATATGGATACGACTGCTATAGGCTGATTTGTAGACTGACTGCTGTTTGCTGAGAACTGTTCTGGACCTCCTCCGCTAAAGCTATGGAGGTCGAAGCACCAAAAAGCCGCTCGTTAGCGGCCATGCAAAGTCGATCTTTACGGAAAATCAGACGATAAGCCGCTGGGTTAATGATCGATTGTTGTACTGCATAAAGTGTTGTGAATAACTTAACCTAGTGGAGTGATTATAGAGGGGGAATAAGTGGTTTGTCAAGGCTTTGGGTCAATATAGGGGTAAATGTAGATTTTATGCTAGTCTTAGATAAGAAGACATAAAATTTTTGCAATAAATAGCCTTCAACATTGACAAAACAGCCTAGAATAGGCGTAGAAGCGCATAAGATGTGGAAAAAATGGGTATAAATCCGTGGAAAAATAAGTTTTTAGGCTTCAATACTTGACACAGAAGTATATTTATGCTATTATGAAAAGTTAAAATTTTTCAAGGGTCTGTCACCGAATGCGCTTTTGAAGCGAAACGTCAGAATCTCGAGACGGAATTGTTGAACAAATTTTGATGTTTAGCCGGAGGCTAAGCAGAAAAATTTTGAAACGATTACGGCCGAAATTCTGACGTTGTAGCCAAAATGGTATTCGGCGACAGACCCTAAGGTAAGAAGAGAGAGCTTATCTGGATATTACAACCGCTCTCTTAGGCATGAGCGGCGCGTTGTGTTTGAACATTTACAACCTATTTTCCCTCAAGGAGAGGAGGTTAACTCTAAGATCCCTACAAATAATATTGAGGGTCATCTATGAGTTCTCATCTCCTTTAGGGATGGCCAAAGCTCGGTTTTGGCCAAAAGTGTCATCGCGCAAGCTCAACCGCGGGAGGTCCAAAGGTTGAGTATGTGCGAACCCAGGCCATGAAGGGAGGTATAATCATGGCCAGAAGACACCGGTGGCGGAAGCGTCGTGTGCGGCGGGGTCGGGGGCTCCCCGAGACGCCGAAGGCCGGGCCGCACCAGCGGTTCGGTCAGCCGGAGGCGCAGAGGCCCGTGCCGCACGAGCGTCCGCGGCTGGAACCGGCTCAGACCCCGAGCCGGACCATGGCGCCTCCCTCCGGCACGCAACGTCTCATCATGACGTTCGCGTCGGAGGTTGTCGCGCGCCGTAGCTGCCAGGTCTCGGCCTAGGCGGCGCGGTAGGTTGGGGGTCGCGTGCGTGTCACAACGCCGCGGCCCCCACCAATTCCCTCGAGGAGAGGAGTTAACGTGATTTAGCGTGATGCGCTCTTTTATACTCCAACGTAAGTCACACTCACGTTCTCGTCTCCTCAAGGGATGTCCGAAACTCGGTTTCGGACAGAACCTATGATGTCAAACACCGAGTGTTGGACATACGACGCCGGTTATTATAAAATAATAAAGAACCTCTGAATGGGTGTTTGAGGCTTGACCGCATTGTGCAATGTACAACGCGGCCATTCTCTCTCCCTCAAGCACCCTTTCAGGGGTTTTTGTTTTGTCCGTGAAGGGGTCGGATCTCTGGAGGTCGGATCCCTCGCATTTAAAGCGTGCGGACATCGTACAGTACTTGGTTGGCGTGCTCGGACGGTTTGACGCTTGTGTAAATTTTAGCAATGCGGCCGTCGGGGTTTACCAAAAACGACACACGCTTCGTGCCGGTGATTTTTTTGCCAAACAAGGTTTTCTCGCCATACGCGCCGTATAATTTAACCACCTCTTTGTCGGTGTCCGCGAGTAGCGTAAAGGGCAACTGGTATTTGTCCGCAAATTTTTTATGGCTCGCGACGGTATCGGTGCTAATACCAAAGACTTTTATATTCGACTGGTCGAACCGCGGGAAGGTATCGCGAATACCACAGGCCTCGGTGGTGCAACCTGGTGTATCGTCTTTGGGGTAAAAATAGACTAACACCCACTGGCCGCGGTAATCAGATAAGCTATGCGAAGTGTTGTTTTGATCCGGAAGGGTAAAATCCGGAGCGCTGTCATTGACGTTAAGCATAAAGATTCGTTAATGTTGAGATCTGTTCTTCATTATACATTAATAGTCGTCAGAAGGGTTCACTTTTTATAGCCAGCAGTCAGTAGCCAGGGATCACCCTATTAAACGAGCTTCAACCTGCCACCAGGTTGAGGCTGGAGGCAAGGGTGCTCCAAGGCAGGCGGGACGGCTGATGACTGACAATATGCAAACGCAAGATTTTGATTACCATTTGCCGCCGGAATTAATAGCGCAAACGCCCACTAAACCGAGGGATCATGCTCGGCTGATGATAGCGACGCGTAACAATACGGAACTTATTCATTCCCGTTTTGATCGCATGCCAGAACTTTTACACAAAGGCGATGTGTTGGTTTTTAATAATTCCAAAGTGATCAAAGCGCGGTTGGTGGGGAAGAAAGACACGGGCGGAAAGATGGAAGTTTTTTTGTTGCGTAGACTTTCGGGTTCGCAGTGGGAAGTATTAATTGGCGGTAAGGGTGCGGCCGTGGGCAGGCGTATTTATTTTGGCCGGAAACTTTATTGCGTATTAAAAAATCATGACGACAATCGATGGGTTGCAGAATTTAATCTGAACAAAAAAGATTTTGACAAAGCTTTGGCAACCTATGGTCAAGTTCCGTTGCCTCCATATATTAAGACGCGTGCACGATTTGCCGATTACCAAACCGTTTATGCGAAAACGGAAGGCTCGGTTGCCGCGCCCACTGCCGGGTTACATTTTACCCCACGACTTTTACGCGCCTTTAAAAAACGCGGTGTGCAATGTGAATATGTGACATTTCATGTGGGCTTGGGGACGTTTCAGCCAGTGAAAACCGCCCTGGTGGAAGATCATAAAATCCATTCCGAATTTGCCGAAATATCTCAATCAACTGCCGCGCGATTGAACAAAGCCAAAAAAGAAGGCCGACGGATTATTGCGGTTGGTACCACAAGCGTTCGGACACTAGAAGCGTTTACCCACGTACCAGACGGTACGTGGCGCGGCCGACAACAAAATAGTATTTTACAATCCGGTGCGCATGACGTGAATATTTTTATTTATCCTGGTTACGAATTTCGGTGTGTGAACGGTATGATCACGAATTTTCATTTGCCCAAGTCGAGTTTATTAATGTTGGTGTCAGCTTTCATGGGGCGTGAAAAGATGTTGCGCGCGTACGAAGAAGCCAAACGCAAAAAATATCGCTTTTACAGTTTCGGCGACGCGATGGTGATTTTGTAGATGCGGCGCGCCCTGCTCACGGACCTAAAAGGTCGACGTAAGCAGGGCGTGCGTCAGCCGGCATGCCCGTTGGTGATCGTGACCCGGATTCCCGGGCCATCGATCGTCAAAAGCGTCGGGCCGCCGGTCGCTTTCGCGACCGCGTTTTCAGCCCTTGCCGCCGCAACAGCGGCGACGAGCTGATCGAGCGCGATCGCGATGTCCGGGAGCGCTTCCCGGACTGCGTCGATTTCGGCCAGAGGACCGAACGTTGACTGGCGAAACTTGATGGGCATTTTCATGCCCCTTCCCCGCCTTTCGGCGGAAAAACAAAACCCCCACCATGGGAGTCTGTGGCAAGTATTATAGCGTGCGGTTTTATTGTGTCAACTGCTACAAGTTCCGAACTTGTTTTTAATCTAGGATTAGCCCCACAGGACAGTGATCCGAGCCATAAATATCTGGTTGAACAAAGGCTTTTTTGACCCGCGCTTGAAGATTGGGGCTCACCCAAAAATAATCAATGCGCCAACCCGCGTTGCGCTGGCGCGCAAACGTTTTTTGATCCCAATAACTGTAATGGCCACCGTCTTTTTGAAACATGCGGAAGGTATCGATAAACCCAGCTTGTTCAAATTTATCTAACCACACGCGTTCAATCGGCATGAAACCGGAGTTGTCAATATTTTCTTTGGGTCGGGCTAAATCGATTTCATGATGCGCAGTATTTAAATCGCCGCAAAAAACAATACGCTTTTTTTGCGCTAACAATTTTTTCATGTACGCCAAAAATTCTTTATAAAATTGCAACTTGTATTTTAATCGCACCTCGCCCGAGCCGCCGTTGGGAAAGTAAATATTAAAAAGTAAGAAATCGCCAAAGTCCAGTTCCATCATGCGGCCCTCTTGGGTTAACAAATTTTTTCCAAAATCCATGGTTGCAAGTCTAGGCTTAACTTTTGTATACACCGCAACGGCGCTGTAACCTTTGTTGGTATTGCAACAACTCCAAAAAGAGGTGTAGCCATCGGCTTGCATAAGTTCGGTACTTAAAATCGAAGGGTCATGCACTTTGGTTTCTTGAATGCAGATAATATCTGCGGGTTCTTTTTTGATCCAATCCAAAAACCCTTTACGCTCCGCCGCGCGAATACCGTTGACGTTCCACGATAAAAGAGTAAGGTCTTTGTGTTTGTCTGCCATATAAAGATTGTATAGAAAGATCACCCTTTCGTCGAGATTCAACCTTGTACAGGGTTGAATCTTGTACAAGGGGTGTTCCGCTTGTGTTCGAGGCTGAACTTTGAACAGTTAGCGAATGAATGGTATGATAGAGAAAGTTATGATAAATCGTTTCACTATTGCTGGCATTTTTTTGGTCGTTATTGCATTCATCAGTTGGATGGTTTTTGGAAAGGAAGCGCCTTCGGTAAACGAATCGCCAACAGTAAACCAAGGTGTAACACTGGATGTCGCTATTCAAACCTGTCAATCGCTTTCGGTAGCGTCTCAAGACCAGTGCTGTCACGAACTTGCCCAGGAATCGGGTAACGTCGCGGTATGCGACAATATTCAGGACAGCGCCGCGTTAGGGGAATGTTCTGTGGCGGTTGCCACAACGACGAATAATCCTCAATTGTGCGACAGCGCGATCAACTCGGACAAACGCAATGCATGCTTGGCGGCGATTGCTACGGCTTCGGGGGATGCCGCTATTTGTCAACGGCTTACGAATATCTCGGCCGTAGACTCGTGTGTCTACGGAGTTGCTATTCGGCGGCACGACAGCACTCTTTGCGCGTCTATTACTTCAACGGATCAGCGAACATCGTGCAACCAGCTCATCAATTCGCCATAAATCGCAAAACTTTAATCGTTAACTGGGTTTTGCGCTAGTGGTTTGAAGTGAGCTCTAAAAAACTTGATTTTTTTTAAAAAATGTGATATACTACAAAAATAAGGACAATATCCTAGGAGGAAATGTCGCAAAAACAAAAAAATAATTTACTTTCATCTTACCGCGTCAATTCTGTTATTGATGCCATTTTAGCCCGCGATACCCGCGGTTTATTTTTATTTATCCATTCTTAAGCACTTTTTATGAAACGTCTTTTATTCATCTTTGCATTGCCGGTTGCCATGGCGTTATGGTCGGTGCCAGGGTCCGTCAACGCGGTTCCGGCGCATACCACCGGCCGAGCGCAAGCCACATACGACATTGATACGTCGTTTACCATTGCGACGGACAATAGTGCGGTTGGCGCAACGGCTAACCTTACAGCAACGTTTACATTAACCCAAACGTTAGAGCAAAACGACCAAATCTATTTTGATGTGTATAATATTTCGTATTGCGAAGAATGGAGCAACGATTGCATTGTGCAGATTAACACCGCAACTGGCGTTTCGGGAACAATGGATGTCACCTTCCACTCGAATCCCGATGACGAGGTGAATAATCGCGCATGGGTGCACGCGAACTCGGACATTCCGGCGGGAACATACACGCTCACGTTTAATAATGTCATCAACCCCGCGGTTGTTGGTGGACAGAAATTGATTATGACCCAGTATCGCGGCGATACATGGGAAAATGTTTCAAGTGCCAATTCGCTCATTTATGGCAACCCGTCGATTATTGGGACGGTAACCGATAAAGACGGCCGGGTTGCAGAAGACGTTTGGGTGAATGCATGGCCTTATAACAGCAACGACAGTTACCAAGGGTATGGCGGCCGAACAGGTCCAGACGGAAAATTTGCTATTGATGGTCTTGTGACTGGCGTGGGGTACCAAGTTTCGGCGTGGCTTCCGGAAAATCTTCGTGATGGAAATGTGGTTCCAGCCAACCAACGCTTTAACTATTCCGGCAGTACACAAACGCTCGATATTCAGCTTGAAGCCGCGGTGAAAAAACTTCGTGTCACAGTGACGTACGCCGACAATGGTTTAGGCGTTGACGATGCAAACATTTGGGTCTACTCCACAAGCGGTGAGGGTGGCACGGGTGAGGACGTGGACGCAGATGGTGTTGCCGAGTTTTATGTGCCCAAAGGGAAAACCTATAATGTCAACGTGAGTCCAAAATGGCAGGATAACGCGCCGGCAACAACAGATTGGATTTATAATGATCGTGGATTGCGGCCAACCATTACCTTTGCGAACGATAATACGCCGGAATCTCAAGCGATCGCCCTCACGGTAACGCGAACCAATGCCAGGGTAACAGGCCGGATTCTGAACTCCAATGGCGACCCGTTTGCGCGACAAGGGGTAGATATTCGTAATCGTGAAGGTATTGGAAACTGGACGCAAACAGACGCAGACGGCTACTTTAGTACGCCTCTGCCGAGTGGAGCATATTCTATTAACGTTTGGACAGGCGACGGTAGTGTGGAATATTTTACGCCCGTCGATATTACGGTGGCGCCCAATGAAACACTTAATGTTGGAACGTTGCAAATGGCATTAAAAACATCGACCATTAGCGGAACAGTTGTTAACGAGGACGGCACGCCAGTATCTGGTGTTCCGGTGAATGCCTGGACGGTTAATAAAGGTTCAAATCCGGAAGGAAAACTGAATGGATGGGGCAGTGACACAACGGACAGTAGCGGCGAATTTTCCATTCCGGTTTTTGCCGCACGCTGGAGTGTGGGCATTAATCAAGGACGCGACAATAATAAATATATTCAGACAGATACAAACTTCGAGGCTTTTGAATTTGATATTGCGGAAAATTCTTCGGTCACCGACGTCGTGATGCATGTGAAACGTTCGGATATTACCATTAACGTTCGCGTGGTGGATGTGGACGGCAATCTTATCACCGGCGTTTGGGGGCATACCGAAGTGGTTGATGCGAATAATCCGTACAGTAGCACGCGCTACTGGGCTGGGCTAGACGCAGGGACAGCCACCATTAACGCTCTCTCTGGCCCTTCGACGTTTCAAGTGCTTGTATTCTTCCCGCCGGAGTCCGATTTCACGCTTCAGGAACCTGTTACGATTGATAATCCTCAAAGCGGGCAAACGTATAACGTGACGCTTACGGCCGTAGAAAATAATGCCGCGATTCACGGAGTA
>CAZRYK010000043.1:0-7749 GCA_964604315.1 uncultured Gammaproteobacteria bacterium | reverse complement strand
GGGTAGGACATTTCTACTTCCCTCTGGGTAGGACATTTTCATTTCCGTTCTACAGATTTTCGCCGCCGGATCCGACCTCTCCGGAGGTCGGATCCCCCGTCCGCGGCATGAGATCGGATCTAAAAAGGCCCTTTGAGATCCGATCTTAATGGCCTGTTTTAGATCCGATTTCAAAAATTTTCTACCAACTACAACCTAATCTAGATTTCTGGCCGGAATTGTACCTCCACCCCACCCTGAAACTGCGGGTCCAGCATATACAATCCGGGGCGCAAGGGCTGACCTTCAAAGTCAAAAAACTTCACCAATGGAGCTTCAATATTTGTTCCGGTAATAAGTTCCTTTTTTTGATCCGCGCTTAAATCGGCAATCGCCACATTTACGCCTTCACGGTACTGCGGCCCGTACGGAAAAAACCCCGGCGTCAACGGGCGGCCGTTTAACGTAAACATGCGCACATGCGACGCTTTACGGTACGGCGCCGTGACAATTTCTAAAATGTTGTCGTCATTTAAATCCCCCACCGCCACGCGCACACCGCTACCCAGCACCGTGCTATACGCAATAAAACCGCCAATCAACGGTTGGCCATTCGCATTAAAAACGCGCACATGGGGCGTTCCAGAATTGGTGCCGGTGATGATCTCTTCTACGCCATCGCCATTTAAATCTGCGGCCGCAATATTCACGCCACCGCGGAATTTGGGATCATACGCAAAAAACGTGCGCAAAAATCGTCCGTCTTTGGTGAAAATCCGCACAATCGGCGGTGATCCTTCGCCCGCTGACACCACCACCTCGCGTTTGCCATCGGCATCAATATCTATAGTCGCAATGTCTGCGCCGCCTGAAAGATCGCGGCTAAAACCGTAAAAGCCCGGGGTTAATAATTTTCCGTTGGTGCTAAAAATCTTCACATGCGAACTGCCATGGCGCGGCGAGGTTAAAATCTCTGTTAAACCGTCGTTATCTAAATCGCCAACGTGAAGATTGATACCGCCATTGAAGTTCTTGTCGTAAGGTTGAAAAGGTTTTTTGGTGTCGCGCCCCGAGCCATCGGTCTGGCGGATAACATTTCCCGATTCTTGAGGCGCCGCTACAAAAAAACTGTCGCGCAGTAAAATGACCGCATCGCGATTAAACAGCGCGACCTTATCAACCAACATCCCGCTGTTATGCATCGGGTCCTGACTCCCTTTGAACCGGTAATATTTTTGGTCTAACGTAATCGTTTGTACAGAATCGGTGGCATTCACAATAATAATGCCGCGGTCAAATTCCCTCTGCCACACGCCATCCCGGAACAGGTACGGGTCTTCGGGGCGTTGCAAATTGTGGGCGCGTCCTAAACTGTCGCCTAACTCTATGGCATATTCATCAAACCAATATTGGCTGGTTAAATCGCGATTGGTAAAGCCAAAATAGCCGTTATCATATAAAAGCGAGCTGGCAAAGGCATAACGCATGGTGCGGTAATCTTTGGCCCCCAACGCGGGACTGGCATAGGCGTGAATGACGGTTGCAGAAGGTTCGAGCTTGTGATTTTCTACAATGGTTCCATACCGCGGCATTTGGGCTGACCACCCGCCTTCTAATATTTCGGGAAAATTTTCAAAGAATCGTCCATTGGTGTAGGGCGCGTAAAAATCGCCGCCATTCGTAACAATCATTTTATCCTCACCGATCTTTTTGGTGGTTTCGGAAAGCAATAATTGAATACCCTCGCGCCAGGCATTATCTAAAACATCTGCAGACTCGCGTATGCCGTCTCCATTTAAATCAATATTGCCGCTGTTAAACCACGCAATGTCTTGAAAAACCGAATCATAAAACACGCCGTCCCACACACCCATAGTCATAATGTCTTCAGAAACCCACGACGATAATTCTTCGCCCCAATATTTACGATCCACTTGCGGTGCGAGCTTCGTAATATTCATGAAGGTGTTGCCGGGCCAGAAAGATAATAGATTCCCGGATTCATCGTGGAGCGCGCGTTCGTCTGTGTATAATCGCGTATATGCCCGGGCTAACCTGTCGGATTGCGGAAAATCCTTATAGCTCTGCGCCACCTCTGACGATAGCACATAGGCTAAAATTTTCATGTCCGGGTTTCTCTTCCGCATAATCTCAACAATGTCTGGGTTGGCATCCACGGCATGCGGGCCAATCGCCACCATATCATAATGGCTCAAATTTTCGGCCTCGGCGTCTGTCATTTCCCATTGCAAAAAAATATTGAACGTCTTTACCGGCTTGGCATGGGAAACATTTGGTAATCCTACAATAAGACCCAACGTAATAAGGAAAAAGATTTTGTGATATTTTTTCATAATAAATCTACAAGTTTTTCTTTACAGCTGTAATAAGCCAGCCGTCCGCAATAGGCATAGGGACAAATCGTGTCAAGCGTGAATCAAGCCGATCAAGGACACGAAATATATGCGACGTGCGGGGTAAAAAGAATCGTAAAAAGATATAATAACCTTCCTTAAAGCCGGCCGATGTTTGACGGCGATGGACAATAACAAAACCCGTGCTATCACACAACTGAACAATATCGTTGTACGACCAAAAATGTAAGTGCGGGCTTTCGGCATGCGATTGCACAGCTTCGACAGATAAAACTTTATGCCGCTTTAAAAAGCGCTTTACCCGCAAACCCCACGCCGTATGCGTTAACACTTTGCGAATACACTCTTCTAAGCGTTTACCATTAGGCAGTGACAAAACGATCCGTCCGGAGGGTGTTAACATGGGTAAAAATTTTTCCAACATTTTTTGCGGGTCTTCTAAATGTTCTAAAACATCAAAAGCCATTATGACATCATACGGGGCGCTCGGTTCATGGTCAACAATATTTTCTTCGACATACGTCATAGATGTTTGGGGAATTTTTTTACGCGCCTCGGAAACAGTATGCGCGTCCATCTCAATAGCCGTAACGTCATAACCCATGCGCGCTAAAAGTCGGCTGGCATTACCCATCCCCGCACCAACATCGGCAATCCGCACCGTGCTTTCTGGCCGCATTTTTTGTGCATGAAAAACATTTCGCACAATATACCGCAACCGTCGTAAGCCCGCTGGCTCTGTTGCATACTCTGTATAATCGGTCACGCGCGGGTATGTGTACACTTCTTTCATCTTGGCAAAAGCCCTTTCTGGATCAAAACGTTCGTAAAGCTTAAGCTCATCAATGATTTTCGGGCTAGCATCGCAAACGTCTTGAAGCGCTTGGGTAAAGGTAGGTGTGTCTAACACATCGATGATTTTTCCATTTTGATTATTAACAAATTGCGGCAACGCGCCACGGTTAGAAACAATAATAGAACTGCCTTGTATGAGAGCTTCAAGCGCGACCATACCAAAGGGCTCGGGAAACAGCGAGGGAATGACCACAGCCTTACACGAACGCATAGCGTGAAAAACCTCTGCTTGCGTCTTCCAACCGGTAAAGACCACATGTGCAATTTTTTCGCTGTTCACTAAAGACTCTAACTTTTGCCGCTCTTCGCCCTCACCTATAATCGTTAACGTTTCTGAAGTCTTCACCTTTTTCCATGCTACAAGAAGTTCCCGAACACCTTTTTCTTGCGACAGTCGGCCCACATACAGCACACCCTTTCTACAGGGTTCAACCTTGTACAGGGTTGAACCTGCCCGCCATGCTTCGCAAGGCGAGGCGGGCGGGTCTTGTACAAGGGGTGTTCCGATACCGGAGGTCGGATCCCCCGAAAGATAACTACCAATCGGCGGAATCACCATACATTTTAGCGGGTCATAGCCTCCTTGAATCAGCTTGTCGCGAAGGTACACCGAAGGACAAATAAACGTATCCACGTGGCGTTTATAAAATCGAAAGACTTTCTGATGCAAAAGGCTTTCTATGTATACCAAAAGGCTCTGAATAACAGAATTGTTCATGCGGCGATAAACCACGGTCTTCCAAAAGTTGCGGCCGACCTCATCGTCGCAAATATGCTTACCGTCATACAATGTATAATACGGCGAAACCAATTTGTAATCATGCGCCGTCATAACGACCCCAATCCCCCGCTTTTTTGCTTCCCCTAAAATGGATGGTGAAATGTGGTGGTAAATATTATGTACATGCACAACGTCAGGCTGAAAATCGTCCAATAATTTCCCAAAATCTTTCCGGGCTTCCCACGAATACATCATACGCCCCACCACGCGCAACCGCTGCCAAAGACCTTGCTTGGACCGGGAAAAATCCACACCCGACACAAAATATTTACTCCAAGAGTTCGGAATATTTTTTTCATGCGCCATGCCAAAATACGCAACCGTATGCCCTTCGGCTTTTAAGCGCTTCGCCAAAGCAAAAAGATTGAGCGTAACACCCGATTCTTCAAATAAAAATTTGTTCACGAAAAGAATTTTCATGATGTATATTCTAAAAGACGAATAAATAATCGCGCAACAACATCGTTCGGCCGGTGCTTGGCAAAATACGCCCGTAAACTTGGAAAATAAAATTTATGCGCCGAAGAAACATTTTTTGAACTTCCCATTAACCGGTGACGCGCACGTAAACCTGGGTCAAAATACACAGCAAAGCCAGCTTTCCGCGCGCGAACGCATAAATCCACATCTTCCATGTATAAAAAGAATTGCTCGTCAAAACCGCCTAACGCTTTCCATACCGACTGTTTCACTAACATAAAACCCCCGCTCACCCAATCCACTTTCCGCGCTTGTCGGTAAAATCGCGCGTCAATCACATAGCGGCCAATCGGTAACAGATAGTGCAACCGTAACGCATGAACAATTTCCGTAAACCACGATGGCTCAAACCCGGCCGACCCTTGCACATCGCCATTTAAGGATTGCAACGCTCCACCTAAAATGCCACAACGGCTTTGCGTAAACTTTTGCAACACGTTGGCGTTCCATTGCAACATTTCCGCATCCGGATTAAAGAAAAGCAACACATCGCCTTGCGCGCATTGAGCACCAAGATTCACGCCAGCGGAAAACCCCACATTGCGTTCGTTGGCAATCAGGCGAACGTTCGGAAAATGTTGTTTTACTAAATCGCGCGTGGCGTCGGTTGACGCATTGTCTACCACAATCATTTCGCGCAATGCCAAACCAAGGTGTTTTTCCAAAGACGTTAAACACGCCACAATATCGCGCGCGGAATTATAACTCACAATAATGGCGGAAATGTTATTAGAGCTCATCTCAAAAATAGCTTTATCGGCGTTTCTGATGCCGTTTGCGTCGAAACGCATGAAGAATGAGGAGGAATATCGGAAATATTCTGACGAATTCTGAATGTGTTGCAGACCAAACGGCGCGGAAACGGCCGGAAGATTATTTTTGAGATGAGCTCAATCATGGCCGTGAATTAATAACATAAATACGCTCCACATGCCCAACACATAAGCGGTAAACAGTGCATACGGCAAACCCACAAACGTCACCTCGACCATGCCGTTAAAAAGCATCAACACAAACGTCGCAAAAAAACCCGACCATAACAACCTCTCGCGTTCGCTCCGCACGCGTTTTTTTGCGCGCACAACCTCACGGACAAAAAAGAACAGACCGGCGCCAAAAACCGCCACACCCACCGCGCCCCATTCTATCGCCACATGCAAAAACATATTATTAAACTCGGTGGTGCAGTGACACGGGTGTTCAATGCGGTGCACATATTTTGCCGCGCCCGTCCCCACGCCAATAAACGGATGACTTTTTATAATACTCGCGCCCGTAACATATTCATTCACGCGGTATTGCACGGTTTCGCTTTCCCCTAAAGAGGCGAAGCGGTCGAGCGTTTGGCTGGTAAAGTTGGCAAACGGAATCATGAGTAATACCACCAACACTCCCAACAAGCCCAGAACCGTCAATCCTTTTTTGCGATTCTCGCGGAAAAAAGCCGCCAGTCCAAAAAATAAACTTAATATTTCTCCACGACCCATGGCTAAAATACTGGAAGCGCTATTAAACAGAGCGATGGCAAAAAGCGCCACGCGTTTACGGCCCTTGTAAATAAAAGCCAGTGCCAACGTTAACGGTACGGTCGCCACAATCAACGCCGCAACTAACACCCACGGGCCAATCGGCGTCACAATCGCCTCGCGCGGAACCGTGAACCGAAACCCGCCAAGCTCTACCACAGTCCATAAAAGCTGTAAAGAAATAACAAGACCGGCAACAGGCAACGCCATTAACGCACTACGAAAATCTTTGCGCGTGCGCAAGGTATTCACCGTTAAGATATAAAGCAAAAACGCATAGGTGGCAACGCGCGTGGTAATGGTTCCTTGCACCGGGTCAGCAGACCACGTGACGCCAAAAATGACCAATGCCAAAATAGCCAAACTCAACACGCCCAAAAGCGGCAAACGCACATGGGTGACACGCAACACTAAAACATCGGCGCACAAAAGCGCGAACAGCTCAAGAATGAAAATTTCTGCTAAAAAGATTTCGTAAAGGTAATTGCCCAACATCACTTCCACACTTTGCCCGGCCACGAGCGAAGGCACAATCACAAAAATCGCCAATGCGCGATTTTGCCAAAACAGTCCAGCCTGCAAAACGATGACTAACGCAAGGAAAATCGGATTGTCCAAAAAAACAAAAAGACCCCCGGCAATCACCAGAAGCGTAAACGTCATCCATGGCCAAAGGTTTTTGATTCCCAACATACGGGTTACTTATTACTGACGAATCATCCGCAAGTGATCGTGCATGGTAAACATTTTTGTTGCGCGCGGAATGGCAAACGGCTCCCGAACGTCCTCTTCTTGAACGTCAACATTTTCTGCAGCCACCGGTTGCACAAATGCTTCCACCGCTTCTTCGGCATCCGGCATCGGTTCCGGAGTAACAACGGCATCGGCAACAACTTCCGCAACCTCTGGCTGCTCAGCTGGTGCCAACACGGCTTGCGCAACTGCAGTCACTTCTAACTTCTCGCGTTCTTTGTAAAATGCTAAGACAACGCCCAAAAGCCCGCCCACAAAAACGCTTAACACAATATTTTTGGGAATATGCGGCTTGACAGGAAACCCACTATTCAACGGCGCATCAACTTGGGTAATAGTAATCGCCTTGCCCGCGCCATGAAAATCATGACCGCTGTTGGCTAACACGTTTGCCACGCTTAACGCTATCGCTTCAGCCGTAGCAACATCTTCGTTGTACGCGGTAATGCTGATCATACTGCTGTCCGGCAAAACGCGCGCATCCACGGTTTCTTCCCAAGATTTGCGTCGCTCATCGGAATCCAGCGCGAAGATTGCTTGAATCGACGGGTCGTAGGTCACCACATAATCGTAAAACGACGTGGTTTCCACAACGCTGGTTAAGGATTTTCCAATACGCTCAACACTTTGCGTTGCCACAAAAGAGTCTACCTGCGGATTATACGCCGGCACCAATAACACCTTCACGGTCGAGCTATACCGCAAGGGCTGGGCAATCGTCCAGACCATGGTTAAGCCCACAACCAAAGCAATCACAAGACCAATGGTGGCTTTTTGCTTGATTAACGCCTGCAAATAGGGTTGTTTTGTGTTCATAAAAATAGTCAAAAATACCCGTTCTTTTACCATATCTCGAATCTTTTGTCAACATCGCGGGGATCCGACCTTTCCGAAGGTCGGATCCTGCTTGCCCGCCGTAGCCTTTGCGAAGGCGGGACTGGCTGGTGCTGCTCTCAACCCTCTAGCGCAACATTCTTAAGCAAGTAATTGGCTAAACACT
>CAZRYK010000042.1:0-8006 GCA_964604315.1 uncultured Gammaproteobacteria bacterium | reverse complement strand
AAACTTTCCCTTGCAAGGTACCCTGCGGCAAGCCGCAGGGAAAAATCTAGTTTTAAGAATTTAGAAACGTTTTGTTGATCACGTTTTTTTTGTTATACTGAAAATATCTATCATTAAACTTATTACATGACTCTTTCTATCATCCTTCTGCTTTTGGGGTTCGCCTTTATCATTAAAGGAGCAGATTTTTTAGTGGATGGCGCTTCATCGCTCGCTAAGAAACTGCATGTTTCGGATTTAGCGATTGGTCTAACCATTGTCGCCTTTGGAACATCCACACCAGAATTAGTTGTGAACGTCATTTCGTCTCTGCAAGGCACAACCGAAATTGCTATTGGAAACGTCTTAGGAAGTAATATTGCAAACATTCTTCTTATTTTGGGGATTGCGGCGGCGATCTACCCGCTTAAAGTTACCAGAGGGACGGTTTGGAAAGAAATTCCTTTTAGCTTGCTTGCCGCTATTGTTCTTGGCATCCTTGCCAGCGATAGGATCATTGACGGACAGTCTTTCTCCGCTATCACGCGCATCGATGGACTTGTTCTTCTTGCCTTCTTTGTCATCTTCTTATATTACACCTTTGGCATTGCAAAAAATGGCGTTCCCGGACTTTCCGATGAAAAACCCGACATCACACGCTCGACATCAAAATCCCTTTTATGGATTCTCTTAGGCTTTGCGGGTTTGATTGCCGGCGGTAAATGGGTCGTGGATAGCGCCATCACCATTGCTCAATTATTTGGCATCAGCACGTCGTTGATGGGTTTAACGATTGTGGCCATTGGAACATCCTTACCCGAAATGGCAACGTCAGCCGTAGCCGCATATAAAAAAAATGCAGACATTGCGGTTGGGAATGTTATCGGATCCAACATCTTCAATATCTTCTTTATTTTAGGCATCAGCTCGGTTATTAAACCTCTACCGTTTCAAACGCGCAGTATGCTGGATGTTGGCGTAACACTCCTTGCAAGCCTATTACTTTTTCTCTTTATGTTTGTGGGCAAACGTCATGTTCTAGATCGCTGGCAAGGCGTCTTTTTTATTCTATTGTACATCGTCTATATTGCTACGCTGATTTCTCTTGAATAGAATCTATCTCACCTCGAATGCCACTATAAGCTCATACAGCGCACAAAAGTTTGACTTTTGTGTTTTTTTATGATATAATGGAATGGTGATGGCTAAAAACCAACGCAAAAGTTTCAATTATTAAGGAGGAAAACAGTATGAAAAACGTCTTCAAAGCACGAAGCCTTGCTTCCATGCTTTTTTTGTTTGTGTTCGCGCTTTTGGGAATGCAGGTGGCAACACCTGAAGCCCACGCGCAAACCAAAAGCGTCACCGGGGTTATTACCGACCCCACAGGCGCCAAGCTAAGTAATGTTTATGTCTATCTCCGCAGTGCGGATTATAGAACATACCTATCCGATTACACCGACACCAACGGTGTTTTTGAATTTTTTGACTTAGGGACCGATACGTACACGATAGAGATGTATGATTGGTCCTCGACAAGCAATACCTATTCCCCGCCTTTGCCTTTTACGGTTTCTGTTACTTCTGGCGAACTCAACGACCTTGGCGAGGTGAAGATGAAACAAGACAATATTACGGGCAAGATCGTCAATAGTAGTGGCACGGCGGTCACATCGCAGTACATTTATGCCTACTCGGAAAACTGGGGACGCTATGCCTATGGATACACCAATAGCTCCGGCAATTATAGTCTCTACCTTCCCGAAGAAAAAACCTATACCCTGCAGACCTATGACAACTCGTCACAAAACTTTTACGCTCCGGCAAACTCCACATTTACAGTAGGAAGTTATGAACAAAGCGTCAGTTTGGGCACAATGACGGGTATGACGCCGAATTTCACGGGAAAATTTCTTGATCGTGATAGCAGTGTGATTTCTTCTTCCTATTACCCATCGGGCTATATTTATAATCCAAGTTGGACGGTTTACCGATATTTTACACTTAATGCCTCTACCGGCGCATTCCAAGGGTATGCCCCTGCCGGCAATTACACGCTTGTGCTTTACGGCGGTAACGGCAAACCGGACCCTGACCCACGAAGCGTCACTATAGCAGGAAGTGGTGTGACGGATTTTGGTACCATTAAACAAGTCGCGCCCAATGTGCAATTGACCATTGTTGAAACCAATGGTACGACGCCTGTCAGCAATGTGTACGGCTATCTTCGCAACAGCGGCTATACCATCTGGAAAAACGCCACCAGTGATCCCAATGGTTTAATGAGTTTTTCCCTTTCAACATCCGGCACGTATACGATTGATTTTTACGCCAATCATGCAACGCAATCCGACCCTGCCGCTTTAACCTTCACATGGAACAGTGGTGACACCATTACGCAAAATGTGCAGTTGCGTGTTCCATCGATGCATGGAAAAATTACGGACCAATCCGGCAATGCCCTGCAATATGCCAGCGTCTACCTTTACGATACCAATTACTCCTATAATGGCACCGGTTGGGCCAGCACCGACTCCAACGGAGAATTCCGCGTTAAAGCGCTTCCCACCAACACCTACACCGTGACGATTTACCCCCCTTATACATCGAGCGGAGATCAACTCATTGCGCCGGACCCTTTTACGGTTTCTCTTATCGCGGGCCAGATGCATGAAACCTATTACACGACCCCCATACAATTAACCCAGCCGAACAAAACCATTGCGGGCACGGTACAAAATCCCGATGGCACCAAAGTTTCCAGCGCATGGATCTCGGGCTACCGCTCCGATGGCGGCTCCGGGTATTTTAGTACGCGAACCGACTCAAATGGTTCGTTCAGCGCAAAGACCGGTAAAGGAAAATATCGTATTTCGACCTATCCGGATTGGGGATCTTATGGTCAATCACCAGATTGGGGGTATTTTGGCTCTGGCGAAGAAGTGGAATTCACGCAAGCAAACTCCGTGACAGAATCCGCGTCTGTCACGCTCACCGTGACGCCGTATACGTCGCGCATCAAGGGACGTCTTGTGAACCCGGACGGCACGAATATTTCCTCGGGCTATTATGCCAGTTTGAGTGTCAACGACGGAAACAAATTCTGGAACTGGGCGCAGGTAGACAGTTCGGGCAACTTCAGCGTGAAGGTTCCCAAAGGCACATTTAACTCGTCTATTTATTACTCCAACAACACCTACGCCGCACCAGATCTTGGCACGGTCACACTCAAAGATAATGAAGTCTATGATTTTGGCGAGGTTAAATTAAGCGAGCGCAAAGAATTCGTTGTTGCGACTGTCCGCGATACCGCCGGAAAAGCGTTACCAGATATTTATGTTTCTGCATGGAAAGATTCCTCGAACGGCGGCTCCTATGACTGGACACAAGGACGAACCGATTCCAACGGTCAAGTCACTCTCAAAGCCAGCAAAGGAACATGGACCATTCAAGCCTACTCGGATTATTGGAGCAGTGGCACGTCGGTTCGCTATGTCTCTTTAGACCCGGCGCAAAAGGTGACGCTATCCGCTGAACAAACGGTGAACATCGATTTTGAATTTGGCGCCGCAACAGCCACGCTGAAAGGAATCGTCGTCGACAGTAGCGGAAACAAAGTCAGCCAATATGGCTGGATAGAGGTTTCTGCGCAAGGAAGCACCAACACCTATTACAATGGTTTAGGCGGGTCACTGGCCGACGGAGTCTTTGAAATAAAAGTCCCAGCCGGAACCTGGGTGTTAAAACCCTGGATGTGGAACACGTCCGACTACGATATTGGGGATAACATTACGGTAACTGTCGCCGATTCTGAAACAAAAGATGATCTGGAATTTACGCTCGTTGCGGCCACCGGAACCATTAGCGGATCGGTGCTGGACAGTGATGGCAATGCGATTACGGCTACGAACATGTCCATCTTTGCCAAACGCAACAACATCTACAAATACGATTGGTCGAACGATGGATCATACAGTTTTAAAGTTTCGCCCGGAACATGGGAAATGGGCGGATGGATAGACTGGACATCGGATTACATTATGGATCCCTCGCGCGAAACAACCACAGAAGTATCGGATGGCGAAAATCAAGATTACGATTTTGTCCTCGTAAAGAAAGACTCAACTACTGCGGGTAAAGTCACAGATTCTTCAGGCAATGCGGTACAAAATGTGTACGTTCGTCTGGACACCAAACTGGGCAACGAAACAACCGACAGTTACGCCACCTATTACAACCGGAACGAGTTCTCTGCCTTTACGGACCAAAACGGTGATTACTCCATTAAAGCGCCTGAAGGCAAGTATTATGTTACCGCGTCCACGGCTGTAGACCGCGGCTACATGGCGCCAGAGGCTGTACAGGTTTCGGTAAGCCCCACAAGCCCCGCGACAGTGAACTTCACCCTCCCCTCTTCCAATGCCACCATTGCCGGCACGGTCACGCTTAGCGGCGTGAAACAATCGGCATTCGTGTACGCGTATTCGGACAACAACTTGTACTCACAGGCAACATCGACCGATGGAACGTTCTCGTTAAACATCCTTGCTCCGGATGTTTGGCACGTTGGCGCGATCTATCAACAAAACGAGACGACATTCTACAAAGCGCCAGAGGTCTTGATTAACGCAGAGCAAGAAAACACCACGTACAATGCGGATCTTGTTTTGCAACAAAATACCGAAACGTTGCCAGCGTCACAGAGTGTGACGTTCGAATCCGATGCGTCTGCAACACTACAACTATCCAATGGCGCGCAAGTGATTATTCCTGCGGGCGCGATTCTTGACACACCGGATGTGTTAATTACGGTTGCCGCTACCCCGGTTGCCGAGGCCGCGCGCAATGCAACAGACTACCCCATCTCGTTCATGTACAACCTGACAGCAACCTATGCCGAAGGGTCAAACTTAGGCGAGGAAATCCCCAGCTTCACTTCTGAAGTAACGATTGTTCTCCCCTACACCACGGCACAGCTAGACGAATTAGGTATTACGGCAGCCGACCTCACGCCAAAGTACTACGATACGGTAGCTGGGCAGTATCGTGCCGTACAAAATGTGATTAATGACGAAGTAACCAAAACTATCAGTTTTACAATTACGCACTTTACGCTCTTTGGTCTTGTGACCGGCGGTTCAGCCGACGCAACATCGACAACTCCGGCCGTCACGTTAACCTTACCCCCGGAAGGCGCGGTTCTTTCTGTGCCGCAAGTAACGGTTTCCGGCACGGTTTCCGATAGCGCGGCAACGGTCAATGTTCGCTTGAATGGCGGTGCCGCTGTCAACCCCACGGTTGGATCCAATGGCGCGTTCGAAACAACGCTGACTGATTTAACCCTCGGAGCCAACGCCATTACGGTCAATGCAACGAACAGCGCGGGGACTTCACCGACCGTTACACGCAATGTAAGTTTTGAAACAAGCCAAAATCAAGACGGTAGCCAAGAAGATACTCCGGAAAATGTGGCAACGGGTGTGGCAAAAGATATTGTCGTGACACCCAAACTCGGTGGCCCGCAAGTTCGCATCTTCGACAACAACGGCACGCTTAAAGAATCGTTCTTCATCTATTCCAAAGCTCTGCGTAGCGGTTATAATGTTCTCACTGCAGACGTCAATGGCGACGGCGACCACGAGATTCTTGTGGCACCGCAGAATGGGGCCGCGGCGCACGTTCGTGTCTTTAACACGGACGGCACGCTTCTTACGACCTTCTTCGCCTTCCAAGAGAACTTAAAAGCCGGTGCCGTTCTAAAACTTGCCGATCTTACTGGCGATGGGTTGGCCGAACTCTTAGTGATCCCCGAAGGCAAGGCGGGCTCGCACCTCCGCGCTTACCAGTTCAATACCACCACCAACACGTTCACGTTGCTTGCCCAAGAATTCTTATTCGGCACAGACTTCCGCGGCACCATGAACATCACCATTGCCGATGTTACAGGTGACGGTAACAAAGAAGTTATTGCCTCGCCTGTTACCGGTGGAACGTCTCATGTGCGCGTGTTCGAGTATGCCAACAATGATTTCACGCTTCTGGACGACTTCTTCGCGTATGGTGAAGGCGTAACCATTGGCGCAAAAATCATGACCGGCGATTTAGACGGCAATGGTATCCGCGATCTGGTGATTGCGCCTCAAGGCAAAGACAGCGGATCCAACATTCGCACCTACAAGTTTAACACCACGAGCGAGACGTTCGAATTGATGGATTACGTCATGGCCTTTGGCAACGACTGGCGCGGGGAAATGAACATTCGCGTTGCCGACATTGACAGCAACGGCGAGGTAGAAATTATTACCGCGCCGCATACCCATGGCGGGCCACAGGTCAGCATCTTCCGCTATAACCACTTAACGGAAAAACTAGAAGTCGTGGATCGCTTCTTCGCCTACAACACAGCCTTCCATGGCGGCGTGGACTTTGTCATCACCAACCTCGATGGTGACGATTATTCTGAAGTGGTGACCACGCCACGTAGCGGCGGCGGGCCCAACATGCGGGGCTATGAGTACAACCCGCAAACCGATGCGTTCGAGCTCATGGATTGGGAAATGACGCACGATGCCGGCTTCCGCGGACAATTAAATGTCTCGGTGGTTGATCTTACCGGCGATGGCGATTCCGAGTTAGTGGTATCGCCGAAAACGGTTGGAAGCGGTGGACCCAACACCCGCATGTACGATGTTGTAGACGGCAAATTCACCCTTCACAATTGGTTTATGGCCTTTGACCCGGCCTTCCGCGGAGGAGTCATTACCACGTCGATCAATCAACAATAAAATATCAACATTCAAATCAAACCCCGTCAATCCCTGGCGGGGTTTTGGTATTAAAGAACAAGTCTATTGATCTAACAGCCTTCTTTTGTTAAACTTCTTTTGTTCTTTGCGGGTATCGTATAATGGTAATACCACAGCTTTCCAAGCTGTTGCCGGGGGTTCGATTCCCCCTACCCGCTCTCGCCTACTCGTCTGAATATTTGCGTAAATGGCACTGATATGGCACTATAAAAGTAGAAAAATATGACCTTACATACTGAAAAATATAAACAAGCCATCCTTTATCTTTGCACTCAATTGGGCAAAGAGGTACGAGGAAAGAAAAAACTGGCGAAATTACTTTATTTCGTTGATTTTGATTTTTTTGAAAAAAACCAAAAATATTTCACTGGCGACCAATACAAAGCATTACCAATGGGGCCTTTCCCTATCTCTTTGAATGAGATAACTCAAGAAATGACAAAAGAGAAAACATTAAAAGTTGAATCGATCAGTGAACATAATGGGTATAACGCAACCGAAGTTTATACATGTCTAAAAGACCCAGAGACATCTGTTTTTTCTAAGGAAGAAAAGGAAATGCTCGATCGGGTGATTATTAAATACGGACACTTGAATGGAAAACAATTGGAAGATTTAACACACGCAGAAGCGCCATATATAGGAACAGAGCCCAAAGAAGAAATTCCGTATGAGCTAGCTTTCTACAGAGGAACAGATTTTAACCATGCTTGATTTCATTTTTCATCCTTCGTTTGAAAAAGAAGCCGCCAAATTAAAACGGCGGTTTTCTTTAGATAAAGGATTGCAATCTTTCCAAAGACTGTGTAGAGTACAGTTCCATCCTACAAATCCGCAACAAGTCATTGCTCCTGCAAAATTACACCGAGTGACTCAAAACAATTTATGGAGTATTTGGAAAATCGAATTGGTTGTGCCAGGACTACGACCAAATCAGTTCCCAAGAGTTTGGTTTGCAGTAAAAGGTTCCAATATAGCTTTTCTGTGCATAGCATCCCATGTTGATAATTATAACGATAACCAGATGAATCAAGTAGCGAGCGAGAGAATGAATGATATTTTTTAGATAGCGTAAACTCCCATCTATTTTCTTTCGTTTTCCTGCAACTGAAAATATTTACCAATCCCTACAACATGCAATGAGGCGTTTGGCAATACGTGCTATGCGGGTATACTAAGTCAGATGGAACAAGGTTAAGATAAAAGCAAGAATCCTTAACC
>CAZRYK010000041.1:0-8306 GCA_964604315.1 uncultured Gammaproteobacteria bacterium | reverse complement strand
CCACTTCAATGGATTTTTCGGACCGTTGTCAAAATGATTGGCTTCAATTTTCGCAATGCTTCGGTGAGAGAAGAGTTCAAGGTTCGGATTTGCCGTTTTGGCTTTCTCGATCCACGCTTGATCACTCGATCCGTGGTCTCCAACAAAATAGATCGTGTCCTTATACGATCCAAACCCTTGAAGCGGGTCGTAGCGAAACCCGCCGCCAACACTGCTCGAAAACACCGCGCCGCGTATCATGCCGCTATAACTGCTCAACGCTTCGGTACATGCAGGACTATCTCCGATTGCAACGTACGGATTGGCGCCGAGTTTTGGAAAGTTTTCGCCTGCCCCAAGCCAGCCGCCCATGGGCGCTTCAAACATGTTTTTGAGAATGTCGGGGGTTGGGAGTTCGCCAGGCGTTGCCTTAGGTTGCGTTGGGTAGACGCGCGGCAATGTTGTTTTATCTGTCAGCAGAACCGGCTTTTTTAAACCTTTTTCAAGTTCTGGATCGGTTTGGTCCAGCGGCGTTCTGCCGGTATCTAATTTTGTAATCGGTTTGCCTGCCCAGCGCGCCACATCGGCATCGCTCCACGGTTGTTTTGCCGCTTCACCGATTTCGGGGTACAGCGAACCGCCAAGGTCAACAATCCCGACTTTTACTTGCGTACAATTGGTGTTTCCTGTTAGTGGTCGATCGGAATATTCATCCCATCCTACACCGAGCACATTCGGATTTTGCAAAACCGTATTGCGGTACGAAATCTGGGCATTGGCGCGCGTTCCTGCTCCGTCGGTTTCGGGGTAATCTGCTCCATCGTTTGTTTCACCGCACGGCGCAACGGCAAAGGTATAGCCAGAAATGAGTACAGGTTGCCCGGTTTGTTCCGCGTATTCATTAATAAGAGTGACTTCCGGCGCGCCTTGGCCAACCGTGGCATGGTGGTCAATGAGCGTCACATCGGAATACGGCGCAATGGCTTTAAAGTATTCTGGCGTGTACAAGCCCTGCTCATGAATGTCCGACGACACTAAGACGCCCGGAAAATATTTTTTGAGCGTAGTATACGTGACTTCATGGAATTTTCCCGCAACGATTGCGTTCCATGCGTTGATGTCATTATACGCAATGTCAGCCCGTTCCTGCTCTTCGGCCGTGATGCCGTCCGCAAAATCCTTATAAAGATCAGCCCCAAGGGTCACCATGTCATTGAAGCTCGCAAAACTTTTTCCATAGACGCGGTTCAGTTCTGCGATTCCTTTGCCCGCGTAACGTGTTTCATACAGCGTTTTCCATGCTTCGCGAGCTGGCGTTGTTGCGGCAGTATCTTGCGAAGTTCCTAAAATTTCATACCACCAGACGGCGGATGGGTTTGCGCCGCCATGCGGAAGCTGAAGATTAAAATTGCAGTGATCGCAGACTCCAAGCGTCACAAGGTATGGATCGTTTTTATAAAGGCGTTGAGTGTACTGCGCGATCGCGTCCGCGCTCTTTGCAAATTGTTCTGAAAACACGTCCGGATAATCGGCCTTTATGTACCGACGGCTATTTTCCGGCTCCACAAATTCTGGAACGACCATATACGGAATACGTTCAACTCGGTTTTTTCGTAAGGTTGCAAGGTCAGACCGCGGCCCAACCATGTTCACGCGGACTGCATCAAACATGCGGACGGTTTCAGCGGCCCATTTCACGCCGTCATCACCATACGTCGTTTTGTGCGCGTCGCTCGATTTTATGGCGTCTCGTGTGATGTGGTTCACCATTGTGGGCGTAAACGCGTTGCCTTTCGGGGTGCAGAGCGTTGTGCGGCCGGAGTATTTGTTGCTGTCGAGTTTTTGCAAAGAAAATGCGCCGGTTGCTTTGGGGCACTCCACCTCTTTGTAGCCGCGGTATTCGTCGAGCGTTGAGCTTTCTGTAAATTTCGGGTACGGTGTCTGGCCGCGGCGGGAGACAGCAATGTACCCCACGGCCGCAACCGATGCGAGGGAAAGGATAATCGTCATTGTTAAAATAACCGTTGCAACTCGGCTTTGTGTTTGAAGCTGTATAGGGGTTTTCATAAGCATAAACGGCGATGAATAATAAAATCGAATATATTATACTACGAAAAAGATTCACTTGGACAATGCGTGAACTTTGCGGCCGGTTTAGGCGTGGTTTCCGGCAACGAAACCCGTTGTCCAGCATAGTTGCAAGCTATAACCGCCGGATGGGCGATCGATATTTAACACATCGCCGACCAAATAAAGATTCGGGACAATGCGCGATTCCAGAGTTTTAAAATCCACTTCTGGCAATGCCACGCCGCCCGAAGAAACCACTGCTTTGTCTGCGCCAAGTAATCCTTTCACATGCAAGGGGAGGGCTTTAAGCAGTGCAACGAGTTTTTTTCGGTCTTCGCTACGAACACTGTGATTGGGTGTATCGCCATTTACGTTCGCAAGTTTCAGAATCGTCAAAGCAAGCGCGGCTGGAACGAAATGATTGATACTGTTTTTACATTGCTTGTTGCTTGCGGCTTCGAGCAATGTATGCAGTTGTTTTTTTAGTTCACTGTGATCGAGTTTAGGAAAGAGATCAAGCATAATGGTGACCTCGCCGTATTTAATGTATTCCCCAATGTCTCGGCTCATGTTTAAAACGGTAGGGCCACTAATGCCAACATGCGTAAACAACAACTTTCCTTTTTGCGATGTTTGTTTTTCGCCGTTGCGGAACGTCGTGAGCTTAATATCTTTTAACGTCACACCGCTTAACTTTTGTGCCCACGCGTCTTTGAGCGCAAGCGGAACAAGGGCGAAGTCGTTATTGATAATCGTGTGCCCTAATTTTTTAAGCCACACAAAACCCTCGCCGGTTGAACCCGTTTCTGGCCGTGACACACCGCCGGTTGCCATAATACATGATCGCGCTTGAATGACGTTCCCGTTTTTGAGACGAACGGTAAAATATTTCCCATCGTCAGAAACCGTAATACCCGCAACTGCCGAGTTGGTTTGAATCTGCGCGCCACCTTCTTTCATGTAACCGACTAACGCATCCCAAACCGATTGCGCTTTGTCGGAAACCGGAAACACGCGGCCTTCGGCTTCTTCCTTGGTTGCCATGCCGCGATCATGAAAAAACGTGAGCGTGTCGTCGACATTCCATTGTGAAAACGCTGAATACAAAAAACGATCATTCTTTTGATATGCAGAGAGCATCGTGCGCAAGGCAGGTTTATGATTGGTAAGATTGCACCGTCCGCCACCCGTGATCAGCAATTTTTTTCCGAGCGTGGGATTTTTCTCGAGAAGCAAAACGGTTCGTCCGCGCTCGGCTGCTCGACCTGCTGCCATCATGCCTGCCGGCCCACCGCCAATAACGACGACGTCCCAGACGCCCAGAAGGCTATTTTTAAGATGAACTCTACCGCCAGTTGCAGATGTTTTATGGAGATTTCCGCGCATCTTCAATGCAGTTAAGAAGTGCATCGGTTTGAGTCCATCCGCAAGCGCCGTTTGACTGACGTTCACAGACAGCGCTGTCATAACACGCGTATTCTTGCCGCCACTCGCAAGTGGAGGCGGCGTTTTCTCCTTCAGCAACGCATAACTGACCACTACATCCGCCCACAACACATTTTGCGTTGGGGTTTTTTACGCCGTTGATATTTTCTATGGGAGCAGTGTTCGTGTTTCCATCTTCATTTGTTGTCTGCATGACAAAGGCGATATAAAAGATGAGAGCAAGGATAATGGCGATCAACGTTGTAATGAGTATTTTTGTGTTCATAAAACCTTTTGATTATTTATTGCAACCGCATAAGCCAAAAAATATTTTTCCCAACAGTCGCGCGTGGAGTTATAGATATTATCACAGGCAAAAAAATCAACCCATAACTCGCGGGCCCGCAAGACTTCTTTTAATCGGTAGAGATTTTTTTTGTCCGCAACAGTAAGATCGAATAGTTCCAACGATCGATCAAAAGCGCGATTGGCGATCTCCGGATTTTTACTTTGCCATTTTAAAGCGCGGGAAACTTCACTACCAATATTTGCCATCTGAAATAGCAAACTATGCGTTGCCCATTCACCGCCGGCTTGCTGTTTATGTTGGTATTCCATTCGTGATCAATTTATGAACGACGGTAGCAATAATTTTTCTTCTGTTTTCATCTTCAACGCCTCGCGTTCGATTATTCTGACGTGGTCGAACGTTGATCATGGAATCAAATTCAATAAAGTCTTTTCCGGAGAGATCGGGGTAAAGATTAATTCCCCACAGATTTTCTTGTCGCGACCCTTGTTCTAACAGCAGTTGTTCTTCGTCTGCATGAAGCTCTGCGTCCACGGCCATGATTCCTTTTTTAATATCAACAACGGCTTTGACAAAATCGCCGTACATGTTGGCAGACATTTGTTTGAGTTCATCGATGCTGATGGTGTTGTCAATAATTTTCATATAGGGCAGAACACAATCTCATGTGCGTATCGTAGCATTCAGAAAGGAGCCACACAAGTTCTGTTGGTGTATCATCATGACGATCGGATTTACTGACTGTGATATTGGAAAGCTCACAAGGAAGGGATTTTATCGCCGCCCTGATACCATGCCCCGACGTAACGTCGTGGCAGGGTCGGGTTCATAACTCATAACTCCGGGTAATCGAAGACAGGAATTTCGTAATCGCCGTAGCGCCAAACGCGTTTGCTGTCGTCGGGCGCAGGCACAAAAGTATTATTGGTAGCGGTAGCGCTTGATTTGGGGTCAATGTACACGCCGTCCCCGCAGTTGGTGATGGTATTATTTTTAATAATCTGCGATCCAGCGATAGAGGCAATACCCGTGTGGCAGTCATCAATAATATTCTCGGCGACTTCTTGGTTCCCGTTAAATTTCAGATCGATCCCTTCGTGCCCGGCGTCAGATAGCCGATTTTTCACAATGCGAATATTCGAATTTGCCGAAGATATTGCGCCCCACATCGCATGACGTGAAATGGAATTTTGAATGACACTGTTTGGCTGCTTGCCAATAGGGTTGAGTCCGTTTCGCGTGTATTCAACCGTCACAGTGTCGACAATACTCCCGTCACCCCGGAAAACAATGGCTTCCCAATCGGCTAAGTGTGGATTTTGGGCCGCAGATGTAAAAAGAATCGGCTGACTTTCCGTTCCCTTGGCAATAAATTTTTTCAGAACAAAAAGCCCGGAATGTGTGGTGGTGTATGCTAAAAGACGCGTGGGGTCTTTGTCATTAAAACCGTCTGGCGGGACTTCGTCGCCCCGATGCCGATCATCCCCAACAGAAAACGTTACGGTTGTTCCGGGCAAAACCGTAAGGTCGCCAAGAATTTCAACGTCTCCGGTCACAGCTATATTCCCGCTCCATATGTGATTGCCAATATACCATCCGCTCACCGACGCGTCCGATTTTTGCGTCGTCGAAAGAAAAAGGTACAGGACAAAAGCTGCAACGATGAGAATAATTGCCGCGAGGATGTAGAGTATTTTTTTCCATTTCATAGGAATGAATTTATAGCGCACGTTTAAATTTAAGTTTGGCGCATTTACTTTGTCATAATCTTAATGATATTCTCCGCATTCACTGTCTGGAACGTAGCCTTAGGGTACGTTTTGGAAAATTGCGCAGGTGCTGATACTGTGTCTTTCCATTTGCATTCAAAAGCAAAAATTTCTTTGCCGGATTGCAGGGATTCAACAAAATCTACTTCGGCTCCCTGCCTGTTTCTCCAAAAATGAATTTCGCTCTGCCGCGCGCCATACGCCCGTTCTTTTATTTTTTCGGCAATAAAAAAATTTTCAAATATCGCACCCTTGTCCGGACGAATGTCTACCGGATCGGTGTTGCCGATTAACGCGTTTCGGATCCCTACATCATAAAAATATATTTTGTGGCTCTTATTAATCTCTTTTGTTTTGTTGGTATAAAGTGGCGTTAGACGAAAAATAATAAACGCCTGCTCCAGCAAGTTCACATAGTTATAAATAGTAACCCTGCTTACGCCAACTTCTTTGGCAAGTTCTGCGTAAGATATTTCGCTTCCAATGCGCAAGGCGAGGAGTTTCGCTAATTTTTCGAACGCAAAAGAATTGCGTATATCGCCAAACAAAAATAAATCTTTAAATAAATAATCCATAGCCAACTCTTTAATAAGAATGGCCTTTTCCGCCCGAGATTCGGCATTGACAATCGCAGGATACATACCAAAAGTAAGGTAGGAATCTAACGACTTCTTTGCCGTCAAAGCTCCAAAAGCGTCCGTTACTTCTTTAATGGAAAGCGGATATAAATAAAATTTGCGATTCCTGCCTGTTAAGGGTTCATTCAATTTATTGGCGAGCTCAAAAGAAGATGAGCCGGTAGCGATTACTCGCGCGGATTCACCGTTGTCTGCGATAAGCTTAAGGGTAATACCAATATCTTTTACTCTTTGTGCTTCGTCAATGACCACTAAGTCGTACCCAGACACCAACTCTATAAGTTCTTTTGCTGACCGGTGTTCAAGCAACATTGCTTCTTTGGGATCATCACCTTGCAGATACAAGGTGTTCGAAAATTTTGTGATAATAGACTTGATTAAGGTGGTTTTTCCCACTTGCCGGGCGCCATAAAGAACCAATATCGGTTTTTTGCCTATATTTTCGTATATCTGGGTATAAATGGTCCTGGGGAAATTCATAGGGGATCTCATAGATTATACATGTATAGTATACACCTCGTATACTCAAAATGTCAAGTATAACCGCATTATGTATATTTTTACAAATCCACTTTTTGAATAGGGGGGGGATTTCCGCGTCGCTAGAGTTTAATAAGTAAAATACTCTCTGAGCATTCGATAAATGACTCGTCGTCCCTTACCACTTTTGAAATATTTTTCTCTTCGAAGGGCATCATATTTATTTTGGTATGCTTCATAGAAGATTAATTTCCACAATCCACGGTTTTTTGTTGATATAGAATAATTTGAGTTGTGCTGATGAACTCTCCTTTTTAAATCGTGAGTGTAGCCAATATAAAGTTTACGTGATGAAATGTTTTCGAGAATGTAAACGTAGTACATAAATTAAAATAAAAATAGGGCGAATATCGCCCATATTTTTATCCATACGTATAGTAAGCGAAGCTTTTTTGCTCCGCCACGTACCGTATGGTACGTGGCTCCGGGGGTGGGATTCGAACCCACGACCAATTGGTTACACGTGACCCATGACTTTCGCCACGGCGTGGACTATATTATCATCCCGACATGACGTCGGGACGTAGGGCGCTTCGCCTCTCGATGGAACATCGAGGGGCTACTCCATTAAGGATAGTCTCTGAACCTTCTCCGACAAGTCGGAGCTTGGCTACTGATTGCCCTGCCTCATTGTACCAATGAAGATTAGGTTTCCAGTATTTCACCCTATTTTTCAACCTGCCTCTCGACAGGAAGCTGCGTAATACCGACATGCACTTCGCGATGGCAATTTGCACACAGAAGAATACATTTCTTTAGTTCCTTCTTAACACGTTTCCATGAACGTGTTAAACCATCCTGGGAAATTCCAAACTCTTTTGTTTTAGAATTTCGATGATGGAAATCGAGAGCTTCGTAACACCTGCCATAACCGCAGATATTACATTGGCCCCCAAGAGACTGAATAGCGAGAAGACGTATCTTCTTGCGTCGCTTTGCCACTGCTCTTTTGAGGTACTCTGCACGATCGGCATACCTTCGTTTATCTGACATAATATCTCTATTAGTTATAAACGAAGGACGCCACAGCCAACTGCGCTACCGCTGCGCTACCCCGGAAAGATGAACGGATAAATACATATTAAGGTATTTACCCTTTTTGATTGTCAAATGACTTTTGAGACTTCTCGTATTATACGCGACAAACGGGTAAAAATCAACCCTGAAACTTTGGCGAATGGTAGACAAGATGCTAATATTATGATAAGTGAGAGAGTCTAATTTACGCCTATGAAAAACCAACCCCAGTGGGAAGAAGTCGCGCGGCGTGGCCGCAACCATGCCGTTCTTTCAATAGACATGATCGCTGAAACTTTCAACAGGCGTGGTGTTTCGCGTGTAATGGAAATGGATTTTGATTTTACGGGCTTTCGGCAATTTGATGGAGCTCGATGGTTTCTTAAAAAAGATTACGATACCTTCATTCAACTTTTGAAAGAATACGAAGCAAGGGAGCCGGGTTACTTATTAAAAAAGGCCCAAGAGCATCAAAGAATCATTACTGATTGGCGTGCCTATGGAGACGCCCAGCATCAAAAAAGTTGGGAAACATTTAATACCCAGCAGCTTCTTGAA
>CAZRYK010000040.1:0-8353 GCA_964604315.1 uncultured Gammaproteobacteria bacterium | reverse complement strand
CGACAGACTCGGCAAAGTATCATCCCTTCTTGCCGTTAACACCGGAAAAAGAAATTCGAAATCAAATTCTCCTGAACCGCGAAACGCATGGTAAAATTTTTGGCCCGTCGTACAAACCCCAAGGATTCTTTCCGCCAGAAATGGCGTATAGCCGGCATGTTGCCGATGCCATTAAAGACATGGGGTTTCAATGGACCGTTTTAGACGAAATCGCGATTCCCGAATCCGGATTTGCGTTTAATGTTATGCGAAAGATTCGCGGAACGCAAATGGCAGTGTTCTTCCGCAGTCGATTGGTTTCTAATATGATCATGAGTGGCGCCATTCGCACGTTTGCTTCACTGAAAGAAAAAATCGGGACCGATTTAGAACGCGAAGGGTATTTGTTAACAGCCATGGACGGCGAAACTTTTGGCCACCACCGCGCCGGGCATGAAAAAATTCTTTTTGAGTTTCTGTCGTCGGTTCAAACCGCCCACATTGCAGATCTTCTCGCGTCATTGCCGCAAGGCGCGGAAGTCGAGCCTCGCGCTTCTACCTGGGCCGTAAGCGAAGACGATGTGACAAGTGGCCGGCAATTTTTATCCTGGAACGACGAAACGAACGAAATTCATAAGACGCAATGGGCATTCACGCAATGGGCGATAGAGTATGTCTACCGCTTACCCGAGGATAAACGTTTTCAGGCCGCGCGGCAAAAACTTTCGGAAAGCTTGGCATCTTGCCAATATTGGTGGGCATCGGCCAAACCGTGGTGGAGTTTGGAAATGATCGAGGCAGGCGCGTTCCGTTTGAAAGAAGTTATTTTTGCCAATCCGGATCGCACACCCGAAGATGAAGCCATGGCCACGACCTATTACCAAAAAATTGTGCTCACGGCTTTTGATTGGCAGAGAACCGGCTACATTCGCACCCTAGCGCAACAACGGACATCGCACGCCCGGATTCCTCTGAAAAAAGAAATGATTGACCAAGGCGATCGCGCTGGCTACGAAGGACTTCTGGCTTTCTTACGTTTACAAATGCACATTGCCGCGGAACGGGAAGAGTTTGAACAATGCATTTTGTGGCGTGACGCGATACATAAATTAGAAAATCACCTCGACATTTTTGACGCGATGCATGTCATTACGTTAATGCGGGCGAAAGTCCCCGAAGATGAAGTCAACGCGTTCTTGTCGAAGTTTCGAGAAGAATACAAAAAGAAAAGCTCGGGCCAACCGGAGCAGAGAGACTAAAAAGCCGTAAGTAGTAAATAATGAGTAGTAAGTAATCTTTGTGAAATACTTATTACTTACCAGCCTTGCCGGCTAGGCAGGCCACGTTACTGCATAAGTTAAGATACATATTGCACCAAGGAGGTGAATCATCTATACTTTTAGTAGCATGTTTTTTAATTACTAATATTAAAACCTATGGAGGAAAACCACAGTGGAGATCAAATGCCAAGTTCTCATTTGCATCTCGTGCTTTACATTATTATTGCCACACTTGCATCGGCTATACTCGTTCTTATTTTGATTTATTATTTTTTCCTAAGAACCGATAGCGTTCAAACAGTCAATACCAATACCGCCACCGCAGTCGTCAATGCCAACACGAACAGCAATACGAATGTTTCAACAAACACTAATACAACTGCAACTCGCAATACCAACACGGCAACAAGCACAACCGAAACATATACCAATGAAGTATACGGCTACTCGCTTGCTCTCCCGAAAGAATGGAAAGAATACGGCGCCCTTGCAGGCGAGATCCTTGCTACCTCGCCATCGACCTTCTCTGACTATACGCTTGTGCTCACGGGCGCAAAAAGACCTGATTTTCAAATCGAGCTACTAGAGGATATTACAGTTGATGCATGGTTAAAGACCTCAACATTTACAGAAACACTCTCAAAAACTCTTCAAACTCCTGCGGGAGAAACAATAGAAGTCTACAAAGGATTGGATAGTGACTTTTATTATCTTATCGCGTCAAACAATGATCTCCTTAAATTCTATACAAATAAAATCACCGACGAGACTGATGCCATTGCAAAATCTTTCCTTCCTCTTGATTGGAAGACGTATAGTGACAAAAGTATAGGATTTTCGATCGAATACCCATCTAACCTTGATGTCTACGCCTACGATAGACTAGACGAAGATACAAAAGAAAAAAGAACAACCGTGACCTTCGGATCCAAAGAAAATATGGACTTTTTGCGGCGATTGATCATGAATGATATTGGAACAGAGGGGCCAACCACACAGTTTACGCTCATCATTGATGGCGAAGGTGAGGGGGCAAACAAAGCACTCCCCTGCGCAGGTGGGACTGTTCAAGATGGAAACGCCACTTTTGGCACATATACTGTCCCAAAGTGTACACGGTATACTGGTGAAATAATGTTCCCATATATTAACTACGGATTCCTTGCAGACGACGGGACGCGATTTCTATTCTCAACTGGCCCAGAAGGCGACGGGTTAGACGCTAACGACAAACTCGACGACCACATACTTCAAAGCTTCAAAAACCTCTAGTTCCCGCCTGTGATCAAATTTCAATCAAGATCCGACCCAAGCAAGGTCGGATCTTTGTGTTTTGGTACTATACAAACCGGAGCAGAGAGACTAAAAAAGGGATAAGTAGTAAGTAGATTTTAAAAAATACTTATTACTTACCGCGTTACTACTTACTGCTTATTTCTGGTATAATACCCTCATGCATATTCTTTTTTGCGCGTCTGAAGTTGCGCCTTTAGCCAAAGTCGGCGGTTTAGCCGATGTTGCTGGGTCGCTACCTAAAGCACTTGCAAGTTTAGGTCATACGGTTACCGTGGTGATGCCAAAGTACGACATCATCGATACCCAACAGTACCCAGTAACCAAAATTTTGTCCAACGTCCCTGTTGCCATCGGCCAAACAACCGAGAAGGTTTCGGTTTGGAAAACGACTTTACCAAACTCAACAGTTCCGGTGTATCTTTTAGAAAATGACGCCTACTTAAAAACTGGCGGCGTGTATTTTGATAGCACGGCGTTCGTCGGAAGCTTTCGCGAAATCCAACGGTTTGTCTTTTTTTGCCATGCAATCGTTGCGCTCGTACACGAGGGCGAAATGGCGCCCGACATTCTGCATTGCCACGATTGGCATACCGCGCTCCTGCCAACATTAATGGCGGAAAACGAAAAAAAGATTCCAACACTTCTCACTATTCATAATCTTGCCAATCAAGGAAAATGGCAACGCAATGAAGTAGAAAAATGGCTAAATATCTCAACTGCCACGTGGGCCGGCACGGAAACCGAGGTCAATATTCTTGAGCAGGGCATTGTCAGCGCAACTTTTCTTTCGACGGTCAGCCCCAGCTATGCCAAAGAAATCTTAACTCCGGATTACAGCGAAAACCTTGAAACCTCCTTGCATGCGCGGCGCAAAAAACTCATGGGCATTTTAAATGGCATCGACCAAGACCGCTACAACCCAGAAACCGATCCGGCTGTTTTGTTTCATTACGACAAAGACACGGTGGCGATTGAAAAACCCAAAAATAAAGGCGCGTTGCAAAAACAATTCTCTCTTCCGGTAAAAGATGTTCCGGTCATCGGCATGGTCACGCGCATCACCGATCAAAAGGGTTTCGATCTTATACTCCCCATTCTTCCAGAATTATTTCACGAAGAAGTCCAGGTGGTAATTTTAGGAACCGGCGACCCGAAAATTGAACAACAATTACAGCAACTGCAAAAAAACTTTCCGGAAAACCTCTCCCTAGAACTGGCGTTTGACGCAACGGGCGGACGGCATATTTACGCTGGCGCAGATATGTTTTGGATGCCCTCTCGCTTTGAACCGTGCGGTTTAGGGCAACTTATTGCCATGCGTTACGGAACTATCCCTATTGTGCGCGCAACCGGCGGGCTAAAAGACACGGTAACGCCGTATTCCCCAGAAACCCCCCAAGGCCGCGGGTTTGTCTTTGAAGACTATACCTCGGATGCATTGCTCAAAACCACGCAACACGCCTTACAAGTCATTAAAGATCCCGTAGCGTGGCAGAGGATTATTCAAAACGACATTGCCAACGATTCCTCTTGGACGCAATCGGCAAAAGCGTACAGCCGCCTATACGAAAAAATCATTACCTCTTAAACTGTGGGTTGCGAAACTCTCTTAAGCCATTTCCCCACCGTTTTTCAGGGATCCCACATTTACCTATTGGAGAGCAAGTCTAGCGCTTTAAGTGCGACCTCCACTTACTTTATACTTAGATTTTTGCTATTATTGTCGCATGTCACGACGATCCCCAGGGTCCCTCACAAAATACGAAGCGATAACAGATCAAATAGAATCCAATCTCCCGCCTATTGTCGTGGCAACGATTTGCAATTGTCTAGATGTCTATATTGGCATTGTTGAGGCCGAGATTGCAAAGATAGCAAACGAAAATCTAAAACCTTTTTTTGAATAGATTGACATTACCGATTAACACTGTTCAATCCCCGCGTCGTGAACCTCCCTGCGGCGAGCCGCAGGGAAAAATCTGACATAAATACCTCTTATTCAACTTCTTTTTGCAACGGGAGTTTGGCTTTGACGACGTCCATCGCGCGGTGCAACTCATCTTCATTGGCACACTTCACGAATTGCTTACTGCCGAAAATCGGCCCGCTTTTGGCGCGGCCTTCTTCATCTTTTTCCTCCGACCATGCAAAATCCTCCAGGCCGAGCGAATCCTCGTACGTGCCGATAAAATATAATCCGTATTGTTCGGAGTATTGTGTTCCATATGGATATCCTGCAATATAGGCGCCTTGAATACAGCCGTCCTGCTCGCCATACGGAATACCATCTTTCAAGGTGAACGAGTGAGTCATCTGTTCAAACTCTTTTTCTGCCGCTCCTTCTCGTGCTTCGGGATCTTGCCCAAGTTTTTTAAAGTCCTCAATTTGTTGCACAAATGCTTATCCGTCAATTTCGCCTTCTTTGCACAGAGAGCACGCGGCTAACCACCATGCCGTTTGCGAATCAGGATCTTTTTCCGCAACTTCCTTTCTCACCTGCATAACCGCCTCTTTTGTGTAATTCGCGTGGAGTCTCGCGGCCAACTCCTGCTTATCGCGCGGAATCATGTCAGTGGCGCACGCAATACCCGCATCAAATCCGGGCGCCTTTGTGCCGCCCTCTTGCGGAATGCGTTCAAGGAGCGAACCCGGCTCGATATAGTCTGGCCACTCACCCAATTCGGCAACACGTTTTGCATTCGCCTCAACAGCCGTTCGTATTTTTGCTACCTCCATTTTTATGTGCTCTTGAAGCTCGGCATCGGGGGCGTTATCATGTTGACTCATAGTGTGTAAATAGAAAAATAATCTGATTGATGTACTCTGGATGGCGAGCGCATGAAAAAGATATTGAGCGTATGTGCCGATAAAAAATGATCTGAAAATATGCTACCTTTACTCTTTGATACCGGCTTTCTCTCGCAATTCATTCGCTTCTTCTGGAGACAAAACAGTTGTCAGTTCATCAAGTTGCTGTTGATTCGCAATCCCAATACCTTGGCCATTTTCCAAGGTGTACACGGTTGTATGCGTTGGAGGATGCTCAATCGAACTCGACTCAAGACCGAGCGCACTCTCTACCTTCCGTAGATATTCCTCAATTCCATCAACATCGCACATCTTAATGATCGTTTCCGCTTCGCCTTTTTTTGCCCTTCGCAACTCTTCGCCTAAACGCACTCGGAACATTATCCCCTCTGCGGCGCCCTTCAAGGCTTCTTTCACTTTTTCTGCCGCTTGGGAATTTGAAACGGTTTCTTGGCGGGCTTTTGCGGCCTCTTTGTATCGCTTATCAAGTTTTGCCGCAAACCCGACCATCGTCACATGGAATTCTGGTTTAGCGATAAATGTTTTCCCTTGAAATTCAATCTGTGGCTGGAGGAATGGAATTTCCACACCAAGAAGCGCACCCCCTTGATCCACCCGGAAGACCACCTCACTTCCCTTGTTTTGGTTTTGCTCTCTCATTTCGCCAGCATATTGCTTTAAATGCTCGTTTTCTTGTTCTGCCATAAAATGATGCTTATGAATAAATTATAAACCTTGAATATCCTTTCGAATTTTTTCAACAGCTTGCGCATCCCTCTGCGCTTCAGATTGTTCGAGTTTGTTCTTCAAGATGCGCAATTCCTCTTTGAGCGCTTGACTTGCGTTTTGTAGATTCTTCACCTTCGAGCGGAGTTGACGAAGAGGAGTTGTGGATAATGACATAGGTAGAGTTAAAATGCGGCTTGATCTCGAAGCGGCCGACCACGTAAGATGCAATCCACGAGCTGTGCATGACGAACGTCAACCCCTTTACTGGCCATGACGTTTTTAACATACGGCAGGGTATTGTCAGCATCGGGACGATAGTGACCGGAACCATTGTTTATTTCAACCAGCACCCATTGATCGTCAACCTTTTCAAAAGCAATTTCTCCCGCTCCATATGTATTACGGCCCTGGGCAAGTTCGGAATGAGCGGCCCGCCCCGTCACTTGAGAACGCAGAACCTCCTCCTGCACAATCACTCCGCCATCGGCATTAACAACGTAAATAAACTTGATGAGATTCTCGTCAACGCGGTGACTGATGTGCTTTGCGATCCCTCGCCACTCCTCTTCAGGGATAATCTGTTGATAGATTTTTTCAAGCTCGCGATACTGTTCTTGCAACCGACGCTGAAAATCCTTTGATATTTCGCGAACTCCATCAAAAATCATACGTCGTTCCTCGGGCGAACTTCCGCGACCCAGCGCGGCGGCACGAACTTTGGCTTCACTCTGCGCGGCGGCCATAGCCTGATCACGCTCGGACGAGAGCGCTCCAATTGTGCTCTCATGCGCCATAATGACTCGTTTGTGTTGGCCTTCCCGCTTTGTTCCTTTAATATATTCTCTGGCACGATCAATATTTTCTTTTGTGAGAATATTTTCGGTTCGTTCAATCTCCTCATCGTTTGTTCCTGCCTGTCGATCTGTCTTGCCAGTGACCGGATCAAAAATCTGGATCTCCTGGTATCGTCGATCTTGACCCTTGAGATATTCCGGTGTATCTTCAGCGCGCATAAATCGCTCTGGCCATTCGTAAGAACGAACAAATTCAGATCGTTTGAACAAGCCCGACAACCGCTCTCTTTTTTTGGCAGGGAGCCGTTCATAAGCCGCGCGCAGTTCAGGGTGATCATCGAATGAAGCCAGCATGTCGACCTCACTTCGAAATTTTAGCTTGACCAATTCAGAACCTTGCGGCACATCTTCGTAAAACAGCGAAAAATTGGACTCGCCGACAGCAAGTAGCGCATCGGCTTTCGGAAGCCCTTCGCTATTCATGCTATAAAGCGTGTCAATCATGATATGCTCGATATCAAGAGCGACGCCCTCCGGTCTACCAAAATATCCTTGGCGTTGCCGCTCCTCTCCACGCTGTAATTCGGATTCGTCAACGCGCCGAGTTTCTTCGAAGCGGCGAACTTTTTCCACGGCCGTCATGGTTCGTTCGACGGCCTCGGGAATGCGTTCCGGGGGAATGACATATTGACGTTTGACCGCGGCCAACGTTGGATTTTGTGCCAAGAATTCTTGCTGCTCGTGTATAATGCGTTCGATGTACTCTGGTGTTGCAAACTCGGAAGTTGCGCTTGCTTTATTATCTTCATTAATGCGTGATCGCTCTTCGATGGATTTCAGTTTTGCGCTGACACTCTTCGTCCGGAGCCGTTCGTAAACCTGAAAGAGATCTGCCGACGCAATGCGGCACGGTTCGGCTAAAGAAAAATCCCACAAATCCCGCAGAGCGCGTTGCGACTGCTCGCGCGCGTCGTATCCAACAATAGCGCTACAAAAATCCACCAAGGTCGTATCGGAAAACGTGGTGCGCTCTAGTTGACGCCGGCAGTGCTCGGAAAGTTTTGATACTGAAAGATTAGAAAAATCTTCAGGCATGGGTCCGAGCAATCCTTCCCAAATAGCGACGATATGTTCACGATCAGACAGACCTTCAATCATCTCCCTCATGACCGCTTTCCATGCTTTGGGGTCATCGTTCAATCCAAAAAGTTTTTGAGCAGATTCTTGAAACAGAGTTGGGTCAGGATGTTCGGAGGTAAGAATGGGCGAATCAGCAAAAAATTCTTCATACGCAGTGGCCGAATCATCAGGGTCTACATGAGACTCTGATAAGATTGCGGGGATGCTTTTGTCAATTAAAGAATGCTGAATTCCTCGAATCAACACAAGGTCGCCCTCGTCGTAGCGCTCCTCGATACCGTTAAATTTCTGGCGCCTGAAAAGGCGTTTTTTTGTGTTAGGTGTGCT
>CAZRYK010000039.1:0-8896 GCA_964604315.1 uncultured Gammaproteobacteria bacterium | reverse complement strand
CCCCTCTCGGGTACAGTGTCGCCTCACTCCAGCGGTGAGGCGCACTTCGCCCTCGCCCCGATGGCTCCGATCAAAGCATCGGAGACCGAGCCCATCGGGGCTTCTGGAGCCCCTCGAGTGCTAAAGCCAAGAGCCAAAGAGTGAATGCATCAGATTTTTTGAGCTTTTGGCCTTTGGAGGGACTCTCGCAGGCGTCGCTAGCTTGGTCCCCGACGTTTCGTCGGGGTAGCGGCGCCGAGGGAGAAGTAGCCGAGTCCGCTGGAGACGAGGACTGCTGTGCCCGACAAAGGACAGAAAGCTCAAAAAATCTATACGAGAACTGTATCCGAGAGAGGCGAAGCCACAAGGCAGAAGATAAGCTGACTACTGACTGCTGGATTCCGGCGTTGCAATAAGCGCCTTTTTTTGTTATATTCCATGCATGGATAAGCCTGTTTTGGCCATTATTATTGTGAGTTGGAACGTTTCCGAACTCCTTCAAAAAAATCTCCTTGCCCTCGCAAAAAGCTCGACCGAGCTTTCTTTTGAAACCTGGGTAATTGACAATGCCTCGGCCGACGGCACAGTGGACATAGTCCAAAAAAACTTTCCGCACGTGCATCTTATTGCCAACCCGGACAACCGCGGATTTGCCAAAGCCAATAATCAAGCCCTGCGTCAGGTTCATACACCGTATGTGTTGATTCTCAATCCGGATACTGAAGTTCGACCCCAAGCCTTAACGACCATGGTCAATATTCTTGCGCAACATCCAGACATTGGCATTGTTTGTCCGCGTCTCGAAAATTCGGACGGAACACTGCAAAAATCCATTCGCCGATTTCCTAATACCTGGTCGTTGTTGTGGGTCTTACTAAAAGCCACGAATGTTGCGCCGTGGATCCCGGGTTTTTCGCGCTATCTGGCCCGCGATATTGATTACACCAAAGAGCAAGACATTCAACAGGGGATGGGCGCCGCGTTTATGATTCGGCGTGAAGTATTAGAAAAGGTCGGTCTTTTAGATGAAAGGTACTGGATCTGGATGGAAGAAGTGGATTTCATGAAACGTGCGCATGACGCGGGTTTTCGCATTGTCTATACGCCGCAAGCCCGAGTGATGCATCATGTGGGCAAAAGTTTTTCACAAGTTAAACTTGTCACCAATGCACAGCGCATGACGCGATCCGCTCGCCGGTACGCGCACAAACATTTTTCTTTCCTAGGATTTATCATTATTGTCGTTGGGTCATTGATCCATTTAGGATTAACCTATATGTGGGCAAAACTTAAACGCGCATGAAAAAAACCCTTTCACCATTATTGCAAACAATCCTTGCAACCGTCGTGGGTATTGCCATTACGGAAATGTTATCGTTCGGCGTTTTTATTGTTCCCGATGCGCGCAATATCGTATTTGTTTTGATCGTTGCGTTATGTTTTCTTCTCTCGCTTTCCAAACTCCGACTTCTTGTCTATATTCTCTGGGCTGAACTTCTTATTGGAAGTAAAGGCTACCTTTTTTCCGTCGTGATCGTTGGCCAAACATTTTCTATCCGTTTGGCGTTATTTGGACTCGTCATGCTCTTGTTTGCCATCGATGCCCTGCGATCGAAAAAAGCTCTCCATCTGCCCCCAAAAATGTTTCCGCTGGTTTGCGTATTCGCCGTTATTCTGGTTCTTTCCAGCCTCCATGGATGGTTGCGCGGGTACCCCATTACCGATGTGTTCTTAGACATGAACGGCTATCTTTACCTTGCTTTGCTTTTTCCGTTTGTGTTTTATATCCGTACACCGCAACATTTTCGCGAACTACTGGGCGTCACAACCGGTGCATTCATCATGGTCTTTGCCAAATCAGCTTTTCTCCTGTTAGTTTTTTCTCATAAGATTATTCCCTGGATGTCATATTTGTACCCTTGGGTCCGAAAAACCGGCGTAGGGGAAATTACGCTGCTTCCGAATATCTCCGATTCCTTTTACCGCATTTTTTTTCAAAGTCATTTTTTTATTCCCGCGTTTCTCATTCTCCTTTTGTCGTTACTGTATTTCTTTCTACTGAACAATAAAAAACAAATGGGAATGCTTTTTAAGCATCGTGGAGTGCGTATTTTTCTTTTAACAATCATTCTTTCTGTGTCGATGGTTATTTTAAGCTATTCACGCAGTTTCTGGCTGGCTCTCGCAGTCACGCTTCTTTGCATGGCGGTCACGCTGTTTTTGCTTCATCGCAACTTACGCGCACTGTTTTCTTCCTTCCTGATACTTTTGCTTTCATCGTTCGTTGGTCTTGGACTTTTGGTGGGAATCATGAATATTCCGCTTGCGGGTTTTACCGGAGCGGGCATTGGCGCGTATCAATTAATTGAAGAGCGGACAACGAAAGGGGAGTCTGCCTCGGGAAGTCGCTTTAACCTTTTGCCTCCGTTAATCAATAAAGCCATGAAACAACCACTTTTTGGCAGCGGATTTGGAACCACGGTCACATATAAAACACTGGACGCGCGGGCGCTCGCAACAAACCCCGATGGCAATTTTACCACCTATTCTTTTGAATGGGCGTATTTAGATATGATCACAGAAATGGGTATTGTGGGTCTTGGGGTTGTTCTGGCATTATTCGTCATTGTGCTTAAAACCCTTTGGCAGAGATTTCGGGGTCTTCCGGATGAAAATATTTTCCCACGCGCGCTCTTTTTTGGATCCTTTTTCAGTCTGGTGTTTCTGCTGTTTACCCACGCGACCACTCCGTATATTAGCCATCCTCTAGGCCTTGGCCTTTTCATTATGGCAACCCTCATTGCCGTCAACTATGATACCCTCTCAAAACAAACTCACGATTAATGCCGTCAGTTGGAATAGCGCAAACGATCTTCCACGTTTTTTTGAATCCCTAAAAAAACAAACGCGAACAGACTTTCATGTGATCTTTGTCGACAACGCGTCAACCGACGCATCTGTAACATTAGCGCGACAACATTTATTAAATGCGCCGTTCTCCTATGAAATTATTCAAAACGCTAAAAACTTGGGGTATGCCGGGGGTCACAATTCCGGTCTTGTTCATGCTCGAACCCCGTGGGTCTTGGTGACGAACCTTGACATTGCCTACCCTCCGGATTTCATTAACAACGTCATGAAGGCTATAACGAGGCACGAGGACGCAGGCGCGTGCACCTTTAAATTATACCGCGATGATGAACAAACGGTGATTGACCAGGCCGGCATCGATATTTACAAATCGCGCCAAATGGTGAATCGCGGGGAAGCGGCGTTTGATCGGGGGCAATATGATCGCGAAGAAGAAGTGTTTGCGGCCGGCGGAGCGTGTATGCTTTTACAATTATCTGCGGCGCGCAACGTTTCCCAAGGCACAGAAATTTTTGATAACGATTTTTTTGCCTACAAGGAAGAATTGGATTTATGCTGGCGTCTGCGAGAATGGGGTTATGCGATTTGGTACATTCCAAGTGTGGTCGCCGTGCATTATCGCACCGCGCGACGTGCAATCCCCGGGCGACGGGCTTTAAGCACCATACGCAACCGCCGTTTAAAAGATGCCAAAACCAGGCGGTGGTCATACCGCAATCATTGGTGGCTTATCCTGAAAAACGATTCGCTGATCTTGCTCTTGTGGCACAGCCCGTGGTTTCTGTATTACGAACTTCAAAAAATCCTTTTTATTCTCCTATTTGAACAACGAACCTTGAGCGTTTTTCCTCTGATCATTAAAGGCATTCCTCGCATGCGCGCCAAACGCCGGTGGATTCAACAACATCGGGCGCGATCGACGTTGAGCTTACGCCGTTGGTTTCTATAGAACATTATGATAGATGTTTCAATCATTATTTTAAACTATCGCAATAAGCGCATGGTTCGGCAATGCGTTACGCACTTACTGGCATCCGCGCCGCAAACCGCGTGCGAAATTTTAGTTGCAGATAACGATTCTCAAGACGATAGTATTGCGTATTTTCAGCGTCATTTTCCAACCACTGTCAAAGTGATTTCCAATCCGCGCAACGGTGGATACAGTTACGGTAACAATCGCGCTATTGAAAAAGCCCAAGGACGATATATTCTCATTATGAATCCAGACATTATTGTGGAAGATAATGCCGTCGATGCGTTGGTGCATTTTATGGACGCGCATCCGAAAGTCGGACTCGCTGGCCCAAAACTTTTAAATCCCAATCGCACCTTGCAATATTCAGTAACGCGCTTTCCAAAATGGTTTATGCCGCTTATTCGCCGGACGCGTTTAGGTAACATGCGGTTTGGCGAGCGTTACAGTTACGAGTATTTAATGAAAGCATGGGATCACGCAAACAATTCTGCGGTAGAATGCTTGTTTGGCGCGTGTTTAATTCTGCGAAGGCAAGCTTTGCAAGAAGTGGGCATGCTGGATGAGCGTTTCTTTATGTACATGGAAGACATTGATTGGTGCCGGAGGTTTTGGGAAAAGCAATGGCAGGTGTGGTATGCGGCATCGGTTTCGGTAATACATTTTCATGGCCGCGGCTCAAAGACCACCAAAAAAATTGTTCTTCTGGATCGATTAACGCGGCATCATATCATCAGTTGGGTCAAACTCTTATGGAAATGGCGGGGCAAAAAACTTCCGGCCAACATTGACCCAACGCATATTTCATGATTAAATGACAACCATGTCGAACTTCATTTCGAAATCTTTAAACTCGGTGCAAGTCCCCCACACAGAAAAAACATCGGGGCACAAAAAACGACGCCACTCAAAGGGATTCCGGATTTTTTTGGGCGTCTTGGTTTTTGTCGTTCTTTTTGTTTTGACAACGAGCGGTATTGCATTAGCGCATTATAGCGATTTGCAAAACGCGTACAATGAAGCTTTGATTGGGCGCGATGCCTTCTTAAAGGCGCAAGAAAACGCATTAGCCCAAGATTTCTCTGGCGCGTCCGAACAAATAGAAATAGCGCGAGGTTCTTTTTTCAACGCGCAAACGTCTCTGCAGGAAGTTTCTGTGCTTCGTTTGCTTCCGTTTGCCAGCCGCCAATACAATGCGGTCGATGATATTTTAACGGCCGGACAACAAACCGCGTCGGCATTAAAAATCATTACCGACTTGGGTGTGGAAATCGACGATGTGGTCAACCCGGAAAAACGCCCCGATCTGACCCTAAACGCGTTAACGGCCCAACAGAAAAAAGATATTTTAAAAATTCTTTATGAATCGCCACCCGACCTTGTGGGGGCGCAAGCCGAAATTAAATTAGCTGTTGCAACCGTCAACCAAATTCCCACAAACGGGTTATTGGGACAAATCAAAGATGCCGCCGCGCCATTGCAAGAACAACTGCCGGCGATTCAAAAAGTCATGGATTCTGCCGTACCGTTTGCTGAAGTTATTCCACAAATCCTAGGCTACCCGCAGGAAAAAAATTATTTGTTCATGTTGCAAAATAATTCCGAGTTGCGTCCCACCGGTGGCTTTATTGGCACTTATGGAGAGTTGATTGTTCGCGATGGCGATATTGCATCGTTTATCACAGACAATATTTATAACTTGGACAACCCTGGGCGTTTGCTTTTTCATGAAGATCCGCCATGGCAATTCACGAAGTATCTGGGGTCAAAAGATTGGCTGGCGCGCGATTCCAACTGGTCGCCGGACTTTCCGGAATCCGCCCAGCAGTTTGAAAAATTCTATAAACTCGAAGGCGGCGATTTACAAAACATTGACGGGGTTATTGCCGTGACGCCAACCTTTATTGCGTCGCTTTTAGACGTGACAGGTCCCATAAAAGCGCAGGGCATTGAATTCACAAAAGAAAATTTGGTGGACACCTTACAATACCAAGTCGAGCTGGGATTCTTGCGACAAGGCATCACCGACGCTGACCGCAAAGAAGTGATTGGCGTTTTGGCAAGCAACCTTATGCACGAACTCGAAAACCTGCCCAAAGAACAATGGTTTGATTTGTGGGACGTGTATCAACAAAATGTTTCGGAAAAACAAATCTTTATTTATCTGCACGATGCGGAATTAGAAACGTTGGTGAAGGAACAAGGTTGGGGCGGCCATGTTCGGGAGACGGAGAACGATTATCTTTTTGTTGTCGACGCAAACCTTGCCAGTTTAAAATCCGACCCGGCAGTGTTGCGCACCATTGATTACCATATCCGCAACGACAAAGAAAAAGGTTTGGTTGCGCGCCTAAGTTATACGTTTGACAATACCGGCAAGCTCGATTTTTTCCGCACGCGGTATCATGATTATATGCGCGCCTTGGTGCCGGAAGGGAGCACGCTCTTAAGCGTTGCGGGGAATGATGAAAGCGTAGACACCACACAAAGTTTAGGAAAAACGATTTTTGGAACGTACAAAACCACAGAAGTGCAAGACACTCAAACGGTCGTTTTGGAGTATCAATTGCCCGAACGCATTCTTGACGACGCGCAAGACTCGGGGTATAATCTTCTCGTTCAAAAACAAGGAGGAACAGCGGCGCATACACTGCGCGTCACTGTTGATCTTGGGCGGCCGGTTGCAAACTATTCGCCTTTTGAAGGTGCGGTAACGACGGGCAATAGCATCACCTGGACAACCACCCTGGATCAGGATAAAATTTTTACGCTAGCAGGCGATTAAACCTCCATGTTTGTCAAAAAAATTGGTATTGATCTGGGAACCGCGAACACGCTGGTGTTTGTGCCGAAACGCGGAATTATCATCAACGAACCATCGGTGGTGGCCATTTCGATTACCGATAAAAAGGTGCTTGCGGTCGGCGGGGAAGCCAAAGAAATGTTGGGGCGCACTCCGGAAACCATTATTGCGTCCCGTCCCTTAAAAGATGGCGTGATTGCGGATTACAAAACGACCGAAAGCATGTTGCGATACTTTATTAACAAAGCCATCGGCGGCATTCGTTTTTTTAGTCCCGAAGTAATGGTGGCGGTTCCGGCGGGCATTACATCCACCGAGCGTCGCGCCGTTATTGACGCATCGGTTCAGGCCGGCGCAAAGGCCTGCTACATTATTCCCGAACCCATTGCCGCGGCCATTGGCGCAAACATTCCTATTGGCTCACCGTCCGGCAATATGATTATTGATATTGGCGGAGGCACAAGCGAAATTGCGGTATTATCTTTGGGTGGCATTGTGACAAAAACCAGCGTCCGCATTGGCGGAAACAAGTTTGACCAGTCGATCCAAGAATTCATTAAAAAAAAATATGGACTCGCCATCGGCGACCGCACCGCAGAAAATTTAAAACTCTCGATTGGTTCCGCATTGCCTTTGCAAAAAAAGCTAGAAAAAGCGATTCGTGGCCGCGACATGATAAGCGGACTGCCACGAACGGTTGTTGTCACATCGGATGATATTACTGAAGCAATCCATCCCCAATTAAACGGCATTATTCAGGCGGTTAAATCGGTTTTGCAAGAAACACCACCGGAGCTCACCGCCGACGTTATTGAAAAAGGCATGGTGATTAGCGGAGGCTCGGGGTTATTGCGAAACATCGATAAATTGTTAACACAAGCGATTGATGTTCCGGCGTACGTTGCCGACGATCCTTTACTCTGCGTTGCTAAAGGCACCGGCGTTGCGCTAGACAATTTGGAATCCTACAAACGCAGTATCCTCTCATCACGAAAAGGTTCATGATCATTGGAATCGACGCATCCGAAGCCAATAAGCGCGAGCGTACAGGCACCGAATGGTACGCGTACCATGTTATTCGAAAACTCCTACATCTTTTTGGCAAAGAGCACACGTTGCGGCTCTATTTAGACAAACCGTTGAATCCGGATTTTAGCCCATTGCCCGAAAACACCCAAACGCGATTTTTGCATTGGCCATTATCTTTTTTTTGGACACAAGTGCGTTTGTCTATCGAAATGCTTCTAAAAAATCCGGACGCGCTTTTTGTTCCGGCGCATACGTTGCCTCTTATTCACCCCACAAAAACCATCACCACCATTCACGATGTGGGATTTGAACGCTACCCCGAGCTGTACAACAACGCGCCCATTGGTCCCAAAAAAGCTGTTATTTCTCGGCCGTTAGATTACCTCATTCGCGTTCTTACGTTGGGGCACTACCGCAATAACGAATTTGATTACCACCGTTTTTCCGCGCGATTTGCCGTAAAACACGCGGCCCATATTTTAACCGTTTCCGAGTTTTCCAAAAAAGAGATTCAGTATTTTTACCATGTTCCCGAAGAAAAGATTAGCGTGGTCTATCATGGATTTGATCACGACCTTTACAAACCTTACCCAAACGACGAAAGAAGGAAGGACGTATTAGCGCGTTACCATATTCGCGAACCGTTTGTCTATTTTGTGGGACGTCTGGAAAAAAAGAAAAATATTTTAGGACTGGTTCAAGCGTTTCATCATTTTCACGAGCATGCGGGAGAAAATTGTCAACTGGTTCTTATTGGGAATACCGGATTTGGTTGGCAAGAAGCTGAAGATTATATACACAAACATGAGCTTGGCACGGCTGTGCTGCGACCCGGCTACATTCCAGAAAGTGATTTACCGGTGATTATTTCTGCCGCAGACGCGTTAGTCTTTTTATCTTTTTATGAAGGCTTCGGACTTCCGCTTCTCCACGCTATGGCTTGTGGCACGCCCATTGTTGCTTCCACGTCGGCCTCGATTCCTGAAGTGGTTGGCGATTGTGCCATTCTCTGTGACCCCCACCACCCCGAAGAAGCTGCCTGCGGCCTGGAACGGCTCAAGCGCGAACCCGGACTTTCGGAACGCTTGCGCGAACAGGGGATAAAGCACGCTCGAAACTTTACCTGGGAAAAAGCCGCCGCAGAGACTTATGACGTCATCCGCACCTGTCTTTAGTCGTTTTTTGTACCCGAATCCCTAAACCTCCCAAATAACGCAAAAGCGCATATACTGAAGGCATGA
>CAZRYK010000038.1:0-9038 GCA_964604315.1 uncultured Gammaproteobacteria bacterium | reverse complement strand
GGGTAGGACATTTCTACTTCCCTCTGGGTAGGACATTTTCATTTCCGTTCTACATCGCCAGCGGTCAGTCATCAGCTGTCAGCAGGCAGATGTCAGTCAGGATCCGACCTTTCTGAAAGGTCGGATCCTCCGTGGCTGTTGTCATCAATACTAAAGCGTCGTATAATAACTCACTATGGCAAATGTTTCTGAACTCATTACGGATTTTCTGCAATATCTGGAAATCGAAAAAGGACGATCGCAGAAAACTATTGCAAACTACGATCGTTATTTGCGTACTTTCTCGTCCGACACAAAAGTCGTTAAACCCCAAGACATTACCATTCAAAAAGTGCGTTCGTTCCGGCTCAAACTCAACCGGCAAGAAAATATTCGCGGCGGCAATTTAAAATCCAACACGCAAAATTATTACCTCATTGCTTTGCGATCGTTTTTAAAATATTGCGCCAAGGAAGATGTCACATCACTTGCGCCGGAAAAAATTGAGCTTGCCAAAACCTTAACACGCCAAGTGGATTTTTTAGATGGCACCGATCTTTCGGCTTTGCTTTCTGCGCCTTCGCAATTAAAAAAATCGCAAGACAAAATCAATATTACGCAATTGCGTGACAAAGCGATTTTAGAATTATTTTTTTCCACGGGCTTGCGTGTGTCAGAGCTTGCCAACCTGAAAATATCGCAGGTGAACTTAAACAAAGATGAATTTACCATTCGCGGCAAAGGCGGTAAATTGCGCATTGTGTTTTTAACCGAACAAGCACGGCATGCCTTGCGTGAATACATTAACCAACGCGACAAAATGTCGGAATATCTTTTTGTGAGCCATGACCGCGCCGGAAAAAAACGCGAAGACCTTGCGCTTACCCCGCGCTCGATTCAACGGTTGATCCAAAAATACGCCCGCATGGCCGGCATTACCAAACACGTTACGCCGCATACCTTGCGCCATAGTTTTGCCACGGATCTTTTACGCAATGGCGCCGATATTCGATCGGTACAAGCTATGCTTGGACACTCGTCTATTACCACCACGCAAATTTACACGCACGTCACCAATCCGCAACTCAAAGAGATCCATAGGAAGTTTCATGGGCGTTCGGCGCAGTGACTCTTCCGGCAATGTCTTTAGCATGAGCGCTCATGTGGAGATGTCACCAAAAGAATTTAGCAACATTCCTCCTGCTCATCAGCGTCCGCAAGGTCCATAAAATTTGCAGCATCAATCCCTTCATGGAAAAGCTCTTGGCTGCGTTCACGGTTTTTTTTGCGTCGTTCGATATAACTTTTCAGCAGTACCTCGTGGTCAAGCTCACGCGCTTTTGCTAACAACATCTCGGACGTATTAACCTTTGGATCGTCCAACACTTCTTCTAACAACGCTTCTTGTAACGCCCCAACAATCGGGCCCGGCGTTAAGTTTAATTGTTTGATTAAATCATCGCCGCGCAACGCCAAGCTTTGCACCGTGATGGGGTCGCGTTGCACATCGCGCATGTGTTCGATTAGCACGCGCAACCGTTTGGGCATTTCTATTTGCGTGCCCGAACCCATGCGGTCGCCAATGCGCAAGGCAATAAAGTCTTCAATATTTTCCACGCCCAAGCGTTTTACCATACGCCGCACGCCGGCATCCGTGACCTCTCCAATGCTGTAATAAAACATATGGTAGCGCACTAAGTGTGTCACTTTGCGAATCTCGTCGTTTCCAAAACGCAAACGTTTCATGATGCGGTACACCATGCGCGAACCCATAATGTCGTGGCCGTGAAACGTGGAATCAATACCGTCACCTTGCTTGGTGCGGGGTTTACCGACGTCGTGGAAAAGCGACGCAAAACGAACCAACGCATCGTCCGTGGGACAATATTGCAATGCCAAGAGGTTATGAAATAGCACGGAATAAATATGGTGCTTATTTTGCATCACGCCGAGGCCTTCCATTAATTCCGGAAACAAAACCTCCATCATGCCGGATTCCAACATGTTAAAAAAGCCACGCAGAGGATCGTCGGACGTCACCATTTTCATAACTTCATCACGCACGCGCTCTTTGGAAACTTTATCGATTGTCGCGGCATGCGTTGTTAGCGCTTTCCAGGTTTTTTTCTCAATATGAAAATCCAACTCTGCGCTGAACCGCAAGGCACGCAGCAACCGTAACGCGTCTTCGGAAAAACGTTCTGACGCGTTACCCACCGCGCGAATCATTTTTGCGTGTAAATCTTTTTTTCCGCCAAAAGGGTCGATGATCTTTTTATCATCCACGTCTAACGCCATGGCGTTAATGGTAAAATCGCGGCGCGCTAAATCCTCTTCAAGAGAGACGCCAAATGTTACGGTGTCCGGGTGGCGAGCATCGGCGTACCCGTGTTCGGTGCGGTACGGCGTGACTTCGATTTCCAAACCCCCTTGGCGCACAATCACGGTTCCAAAGCGATTGTTATATAAGGTATGGTCAAAAACTTTTTGGATCTGTTCTGGCGTGGCATTGGTAGTAACATCCCAGTCTTTAGGCTCTGCCCCACGCAACACATCACGAACACAACCGCCAACAATGTAGGCGTCAAAACCCGCGGCTTTCAACTTTTGTGAAACATTCTTTACACCTTGAGGGGTGGGCATAGGGATTTCTATTACGTTTGTGCTCGTTTAGTCCGTCCGCCCATAACTTCTTCGGACAAACCTTTATGAACATACAAAGAATCACTGACGATCGTTTCCCACATTAAAGGATTATGTGGACTTAATAAAGCACGAATCTTTTCCGGCGGATATTTTGCGTTTGTTAAACGATCAACTTGCTCAACTATGCGCTTTCTCCCTATACGCACCTTTTCTTTACTCATATATCTTCCCACCATTCCCTCTAATAAATCCAAATGCCGAGGATCAGACAAATACTCCATGAGTTGGGGAGAAAAAGATGTCTCTTGATTTTTTAATTTAACTATTAAACCGGAACCACGCGCTCCAAATAATAGAGAACTTATCGACCCTTCCACAGCACGAGCCACCTTGAGAATATTTTCTTCGGTAAGATTGAGATAGTTATAGAGTTTGCTATCATTTAGGGAATTTAAAATTTGTTCATTGGAACGATCTTTGTTTCCTAATTTATTTGCCAAAACTTCATCTGCAAAACGAGTCATATAAAAATTCTCGCCTAAAAAATCTTCGACCAATTTTTGCACGATGAGTTCAAAAAGCAATGGCACATCCTCTTCGCGGTATTCTTTTTCTGTATCATAAGATGCAATGACTTTTTTTACTGCTTCAGCTCTTTCGTCATAACGATGATGATGGATTCCCAATAATACATCATTCAACGCGTGTTCATCTTCATGGGCTATCGTCTTGTTCGTTCTATCATTATCCCTTGAAAGATTCAACACTTTGCCACTATAATGAACACCGCCACTTAGACATGCTTTCTCTTCCCCGCGCACACGATCATAATCGGCGTCTTCTAAAATAACAGAAATAGCAGTGGCACCCATTACAACCCGGGTATAAGCGCCAAGCGCACAAGTCTTCCCTAAAATATCCGACAGGATCATTTCTGCAGCACGTGGATCATAGCCATTCGTGTCAATCTTTCTATGAAGTCTTTCTTCAACTTCATGTTGTACGCGCCGCATCTCATGATGTTGTTTAAAAAATTTTTGAAGAAAGTAACGAATATCATGAACGTCGTCTTCTGCAAAATATTTTGCCAGTCTTTGATTAAGATGCACTTTAGGATCCCAGTGACTTTTATACTCTCCGCGTTCCTCGTCAACAAGAGTCGTTGCCGTCTCGAACCCTAGATCTGAATGATACGTTTCCCGCGCTGTTGCGGTCCACAAATAGGGATTCATAAGGCTTGCGAGGAGTTGCTCCATGGCTTGCGCGCGAACCATTTGTCGCATCTGTTGTGCGCGTTGAAACGATTGATTTAAATCTTGTATTCTGTCATTCCTTTCTGTCTCCGATAGCTCCGTGTCCTGTAAAATTTTTAGTTGTCTTTCCCGGTAACCGTCAGCTCCTTTTTGAATCAAATCCACCATGAACAATTCCTGCTCATTGGCCTGCAATTCGGCGCGAGATGCTGAAGACCTACTGACCGCTGAAACCATTTCCTCAACGACTTCCAACCGCTTGTCACCGGGCACGCCCTCCAAAAAATCCGTGGTTAATTCCCGTGAACCTAAAATGTCTTTCGCGCCTAAACGCGTTTGCGGTTGAGTGGTATATTCTGCAGACTCCATGCCGGTTTCGTGTTCCCTATTGATCATACGACGCAAAAAGAGGAATCAAACTTTTAATGGTCGGCTGGTCGCCATAAGGTTTAAGAAACGCGCTAGACAGTTTTTCAACATGGTTTTCGTCAAAAGACAGCAGTAGGTAATAAATGAATTTCTTAAATACTTTTTCAAATGCATCTGCGCTTGTCTCGTCGGTAAGAATATTTTTGCATGCGTAATAACTGATTAACAAACGCTCCCGCGTCATATCCTCTAAAATAAGTAAAATAAATTTTTTTAAGATTTCATCGTTTGTAAAATCGGCTTTTAGGCCGGGCAGATTTCCAAAACCTAAATTGATTTCTTCCGCTTCAAGAAATTTTTTCTTTTCCGTCGCGTCTTTGAGTTCCGTCAATTTTTTATAAACCGAAAGATAATATTCTAAACAATAAAACGTCCCTTCGTTGGCAAATAATTTTTCGTCATACGATTTTTTTTGTGTTGCATCAAATGAAAACTTTGCTCGACTGGCACGATAATAACTAAAGAGTTCCGCGCGCTGTAAAAATCGATCAGCCAGTGTTTTAAATAATAGAATTTTTTCATTTTTCTTACCGCTTTGAAAAAAAATAAGAGACAATGCGTACATTGCCTTGGCTAAACGCAATTCGTCGAGTTCTTGGTTCAACACAGAAATGAACGATTCAATGTCAGTATAAGCTTTTGTATCTTTTTCTTTAAATGCGAACTTCATTTCGTCAAGTTGCAAAACAAAAGATTTCCGCGTTGCATAAAATTTATGCGCCCAAAAGGACGACGGCCATTTACACGCTTCCTCTAAAAAGAGGTTGAACTGGTCAAGGAGAGTTTTTTTACGGGGTTCAATTTTGCTATGCATAAGCTTAACCGATTAGTGTTCTTTTGCCATCGATAACAAAGATGGCTTGGTTATCAGCTAATTCCATGATTTCATAATTCGCGTGTTTTTTCAAATCTTCAACAATGGTTTTATCTTTTCTTTGAAAATGCGGGACAACAGCGAAGTCTACAATACCCAAGCCCGTTGTGTTTGAAAGCTGTACGTCGTTCTCGTCCCAAGGGCCAGACACTTCTGCATTGGGACCGACCACAACACTTCCGGCACTTACGCCAACATAAACACCTTGAAAATTTGGCAAAATATGATCCAGTCCTGATTCTCGCATTTTGTGAAGCAAATAAAAAGTATTGCCGCCGCACACATAAATAGCGTCAGCTTCTAAAACATCCGCACTTGTAACTTTACGATCCAAATGAAGCATGGTGATATCTTTAATGCCAAGATCCATCAACTCTTGGCGCGATAAATTTACATATTTCGTTTCGTTTTTATTTCGCGAGGCCGTTGGAATAAAAATAACGCGCACCTGATCCAGGGGTTTATTAAACAAGCCCACAAAAACCTCTGCGACTTCCTTATTTAAAAATCCCGCGGATGTTAATAAAAGTTTCATATCTTTTTTTAACCCCACAAAGGGGTAGCGGAAAAAGTGTGAGTGTGCGTAATTTGCCTGCCCGCAACGCCTCGCATGCTCGGCTTGCGTGGCGGGCGGGTACTTTGGAGTAAACTTTGCTCAGATGATTTTAAAAAGACTCTACCTTACGCAAAGTACGAACTACTAACTACGCATTACTCAAACTTTGCTTTGCAAAGTTTACGTGCCCTCGGGAGGAATTGGTCACCGGTCTTCTCGCTGACGCTCGAAGCCGTCGACCCCGCCTCGCCGCGCTCGCCTTTCGCCCGACTATTTGGGACTCAAACTCGCGCAAGGCTCCGGCTTTCAATTCCTCCTCGCGACACAAACTATTGTGTCGCTCTCTGGCACTCGCTTTCGCTCGTGCCCTCGGGAGGAATTGAACCTCCATCACAGGCTTAGAAGTCCTATGCTCTAATCCATTGAGCTACGAGGGCAATGATCGTTTTTTCTTTTTCTATTGTACCACGACAGCGCATTATGGCAGAAATACCTCCATAAATCAACCTGCGCGCAATTTCAAGTTCCCAAGCCCGCACAGGTTCGGGACTGGTTATAATAGACATGTAGTCAACTTATTTCGGGGCACGGGAAACTTGCCACATAATGTCAAAAAAATTCTTGAGTGTGGCGTAAAAATCCTGCGATTCCATAATCATGCCAAACGTTTCTTTTTGCGTGCTCACGATCGCCACTTTATTGTCATATAAATACACGGTCATGGGGAAAATAAAACTTCGCGGGGCATAGCGTAGTTCACGATGTTCGGTGGTGCTTGTAGACCACGTCTCTTCAGCCTCTTTTTCTTCCGAACGGACGACGTTTAATACAATGCCAGCGGCAACACGGCGGTTAACATAATCTTTCATATAATCTTTCCCCGGAACATCATACAGATCGGCCATAGATAAAATGCCATACAGTTTTTTTGTGCTGGTCGTTAGCGTGTCCTCGAAGACGGTCTTAACGCCTTCCAAACCTTCATACACGCGAACACTGGGCCGCGCACCTTGGGTTTTGTAAAGCGAAAGAAGCTCGGGCATGACGCTTACGATTTTGCGTTCTCTATCACGAAGCATCGTTTGGATTTTCGTGGGTTTTTCTGCAGTAAAAAAGAGTGTTCGGCCTTTGGTGGTGAAGTTCACCAATCCGGCGTTTTTGAGTTGTTGCAAAATTTCATGGGCCGTGGTGCGCGGAATGCCGGCTTTGGCTGCAATGTCTTGAGCGGTTCCGGTGCCGACTTGCAATGCCGCTAAATACACCTGGGATTTGCTTGCCGAAAGCCCACATTCCTTTAAAATAGCTTGAATTTTCTCGGTTTTCATAGATTTCACGGATCACCCTTTGATCGAGCTTCAACCTGACACGAGGTTGAAGCTGGTAGCAAGGGTGCTCCGTCGTTATTTCGTCGATATTTTCCGACGATAACTGTATTATATATTATTATCTAATATCAGTCAATTATTACATTCCACCATTACAATTTTTAAAATAAAATACAATCTTTATAGACGGCAAAACCTTTTTATGGCATAATCGCCACCGTCAGCAATCCTGCTGGCAAAAAAGGAGAACACCATGAGCAACGAGCCCGAAACCAAGTTGCCTGAAAGGGCATACGTTCTGTCCGCCTTGTTGGGATTGATGTGCGACAAGGCCGGATCTGACGCCATGAGGATCGAAGCGTTCATCGAGAAATACAAGGTGACGCCCGAGGAGCGGCGACGCATCGCAAGGGCCGCCCTGCACGAGAAGATCACGGATCCCGCGGACTCTCCTCTGGCTATCCGGAGAGAGTCGGTGGACCGGTTCCTGCGGGACGAGGGCCTGACCGAAGATGACGTCCGCGACGCGGCGCTCGCGATTCTGCGCGGAGCATTCAAGGATCCTGACGAGGCGGATCACAATCACGTCTCGCACGCCGTTGAGTTTCTCTACGGCGAGGGAAGGCTCATCGAACCCACGGGTCCGAGCTGGAGCTTCACGGGAGCGTGCGAGTACGCCCAGGATCTCGCCGAAGCCGCTGGATTGAACCCCTCGATCGCCACCGACCTCTCGTTCTGCGAGTACGACGAGGGCAACCACAGCGACTGCATGGTCAACGCACCGCCCGAGCTATGGCAGCTCATGCAGGACACCGGCGCGTGGAAGCCCGCGCCAGCCACGCCAGCGCCTACCGCTACCACACAATCTGGACCCACGCTCGCGCTTCGGCTTTCCATGAAGATGGAGTCACCCGAGGAGTCGAGCACATTCGGAGACGTCCTCGAGTTTCTTCAGGGCCAGCGAATCAAGGAGAAACTGTTCGGTGTCTGCGAGGATGAAGGGTACGATATGTACCTCCGCCTTGTGCAGGAGCTCTGCGAGGCGATGAAGGCCGAAACTGGTTCGTCTACCTTGGAGGAATTCAACTCGATCGATCTGAAGACCACGCTCGATCCCAAGTCGGAGACGTGCTTCACGACACTGAAGGCGTTCATCGCCAGGGGGTATAAGTAATCCCGAAACAACAGCAGGATGTAACCGGTCTTGTGTGTACCGCGGCAAAACCAAAAACACACAGCCTCTCTTGTGCACAAAAGAGATAAGAAAAGCCCCGCATGCGCGGGGTTTTTCTGTTTCAAAAATAACAATGACCGCCTCTTGACACTGTGTAATATAGTATATACAATAAAGGCATGGAGATTCTGCCAAAGATTCAAGAATTTGAATGGGATTCAGGAAACTCACAGAAGAATGCTCTTAAACATAGAGTTACAAATGAAGAATGCGAAGAGGTATTCTTTGATCCAAACAAAAAGATAATAAAAGATATTCTCCACTCTCATGATGAAAAACGATATATCCTCTTTGGCAAGACAAAATTAGGAAGGTCACTCTTTGTTGTTTTCACCCTCCGAGCATCAAAAATCCGTGTCATCTCTGCCCGCGATCTTAATAAAAAAGAAAGAAAACCTTATGAAAAAAGCGCTTAAAATTCCAAAATTTAAAAATGAAGATGAAGAACGAGAATACTGGTCTAAGATTGACCTTTCTGATTACGTGGAAGCTGACGATTTTGAGTCGGTATCTTTCCCAAACCTTAAACCCACTTCGCGCTCTATCTCTCTTCGCATACCGGAATACTTGATCATACGCGTAAAGGAACGAGCCAATGAATTGAATGTCCCCTACCAGTCTCTGATGAAGGAATATATTGCTCGTGGAGTCTTGCGAAAGTAAAAAAGCTAATTGAAGTAAAACACTCGTGTCAACCGATTTAATAATGTCACCCGGGCGTATCGTTCTGTGATTTAATAAA
>CAZRYK010000037.1:0-9510 GCA_964604315.1 uncultured Gammaproteobacteria bacterium | reverse complement strand
ATCATGAAAAGCCCAAAAAGTATGACGAAGATGCCGCCGATTCGCGAGAGCCAAAGCCGATAGTGAACAAGGGCGGAGCCGCCCAAACCAAAAAGGCTGCCCAGCAGTATGAAAATAAAACTGAAGCCAATAACGAATAGGAGTCCGTTCAAGAAAATCTTCCTGCGTGCTGATCCTGCTTTCAGCGGGTCTTGCAAATCCTGCGCCGAGACGCCGCTAATGAATCCTAAATATCCGGGCACCAATGGAAGCGTACATGGGGCAAGAAAGGTGAGAATGCCGGCGATAAATGCGGGGATGATAAGGGATAATTCCATAGTTATGCTTGTGGTGAGCTTGTCGAATCCATTTTGTTAAAATTTTGAATCGCTTGGCGCTGAACTTCTTCAAGATGCATTGATGGCCGTTTTGTTTTAATAAATACCTCTGCCTCTTTCGGCGTTTTACCATTTTTCACAAGATAGGCTGCAACCAAAGTGGGAGCTCGGCCATGTCCATTTTTGCAATGCACATAAACTTTTTTACCCATCGAGACCAGTTTCTCAAGTACCGATACTCCAAACTCCAGTTGATCGGGTGTGGGTGGCGTATGATCTTTTACCGGAATCCAAACAAAGAATTCAACGCCAATCGGCGCGTCAATTCGCTCTTCTTCCAAGGAGATATCAACACTGACGCCATCCTTGACTAAATTCTCATCAAAATGAGTCTGGCAACACTGGTTTGTGCCAATATAAATTCCATCGGCAATATAGTTAAAATCTAATTTATTTTGTGGATGCGTTTTCATATTCTATATGGTTCTGTTTTAACATTTCTAATGCTCCGTGTAGACCCCCAACATCTCCAAGCTCCGCTTTCGCCAATCGCGGAAGTTCGGGAAATATAGAAAGCGTGTTTTTGAGGTAATAACGCACACGCTCAATAGATATACCGGGGTTTTTGGTGATCATAGAACCGCCCAGCACCACCACCGCAGGCGACCAGTGAACGATGGTATTATTCAGGCCATACGCAAGCCATTTTGCCTCTTCTTCCCATACCTGATTGTCGTTAATTTCAAACGGCTTTTTGTGATAACGCGCTTCAAGCGCAGTCCCTGAAATATGTTCCTCTAAATCTCCGGATGAGCCGCACAACGGACAAAGCGCACCGGACGGATCAATCATCTGATGACCCGGCTCAAAACCAAATATATTTCTGTCTATTCTTCCATCAACAATTCTCACGCCGCCCACGCCGGTGCTCACGGTGATATAAGCCATGATCGATTCGCCTTGACCCGCACCGGCCACCGCCTCGCCCAGGCCGACGACAGCAGTATCGTTTTCTAGGTATACAGGGGCATTGACGGCGCGTCCTATCGTTTCTTTAAGCGGTTTATCAATCCATCCGGATATATGTGGGGAATTTACGAGCTTTGACTTCTCTCGATTCAGAGGCCCGGCAATGCCGCCGGCTGCCGCTTGAATCTTGTCATCACCGGAAAGTTCAAGTGCGATTTTCTTAAAAAGCGACATGCCTGTATCAAAATCTTGCGGTGTGTTAATAATGTATGGCTTGCCAAAACTCTTGCCGTCTCGCGAGACGGCAAGCCGCGTTTTTGTTCCGCCGATGTCAAATAATAAAAACATGGTTTTCTAATTCAATTTTATTATAAGTCCCTCATAAGGGTTGAGTTGTAGTTGCTCCGATTGAATTTTTTCGCCCTCACACTCACCTCGGCGCGTATTACAAAAAAGTGTTCCGTTTATCGATATTTTGGTTATTTGCGCCGTGTCGGAGAAATTTATCGCAACCAACAATTTTTCGGACGCGCATTCCCGCACGAATACAAACACATTCTCATTGCCGCTTTCCATTGGTTTATAAGATCCGGTTAAAAGCGCTGGCGAGTTTGTGCGGTGATGAATCAATTCTTTATAAAACGACAGCATGGAATTTGGGTCGCGAGATTCGTGTTCCACGCTTTTTTCTTTGTAATCCGGCGATACCGGCAACCACGGTACTCCGTCCGTAAATCCCGCATGGAGTCCTGAATCCCACTGCATCGGCGTTCGTTCTGGATCGCGACCCACATTAAAACCTGGGACATTTTTACCCCATGGATCGGTTATTTTATCGGCTTGGACTCGCACATCTTCCATCCCGAGTTCATCCCCGTAGTACACAAAAGGCATGCCGCGAGACGTAAACTGAAGCATCGCCATAAGTCGCGCCCGCTCCTGCCCAAGTCGCGTGGCAAGACGCGAGCGGTCATGGTTGCCGAGCGTATAATTCGGCCAGTCGCTAGATCCAAGCTTCTCTTCATACTCATCAATAAATTTTTTAAATGCCACCGCATTCCATGGAAGCGTCATCAAATTGAAATTAAGCGGCGCGTGTAAACTGTTATCACAGGATTTATAAAATTCCATCATTTGGGGAAGTCCCAAGTAGGCCTCACTCACCATATAGGTATCCTCGCTATGCTCGCCAAGGACATTGCATAGAGTATTTGCCGCCTCCATGAGTTCCGGCCTGCCCTGACTATACACGTGAAGAATCGCGTTATAAGGTTCATCTCTTCTCGCTGCATCATAATTTGGATTGGGTGGATCGTCTCTGAATTGATCGTCTTTGATCAAATGATACACTGCGTCCGTTCGGAAGCCATCTACCCCTCTTTTGAGCCAAAACCTCAAAACATCTGCCATTTCATCGTGGACATTTTTGTTGCGCCAGTTCAAGTCCGGCTGATCGGGGAGAAAACTGTGCATATAGTATTGGCCGGTGGTTCTATCAAATGTCCAGGCTGATCCTCCAAAGACCGATAGCCAATTGTTCGGAGGACTGCCGTCAGATTTTGGGTCTCTCCATATATACCAGTCCCTTTTAGGATGATCCTTGGAACTTTTTGATCCCTGAAACCATGGGTGTTCTGACGAAGTGTGGTTTGGAACAAAATCCATGATTATTCTAATATTTCGCTTATGCGCTTCTATGACGAGTTGGTCAAAAATATTCAGGTCTCCGAAAATAGGATCTATATCGCGGTAATCCGAAATGTCATAGCCAAAATCTTTCATCGGTGATTTATAGATGGGGTTGAGCCAAATAGCGGTTATGCCCAAAGACGCATCCGTGCCGTCATTGAGGTAGTCTAATTTCTCTATGATGCCCTTGAGGTCGCCGACGCCGTCTCTATTCGTATCCTTAAAACTTCTTGGATATATTTGATAGACGACCGCCTTGCGGGACCAATTTTCTTTTATTTCTTTGTTATCTAATTCCACAAAATTACTCATTATGAATATTAGCCACTACCGGTTGCATATTATTACTTAGATCCTGCGTGATTTATAGTCCATCATTATTTTTTTATTGAAAAAGCGCTTTCCAGTCATTCGCAAAACGATCCAGTCCGTTATCAGTGAGTTCATGCGTGATATCGAATTCCCGCCAATCCTTGCCGAGATCAAATTCCCGATATGGCACAGTGGTCAATTCTTTCGAATCGTATTCGTAGGACGCACCTGGAATCGTTAACCCTGAACCTTGCCATTCTTTGAGGATCTTTATTGGCGAGGTGACGATGTCGGCACCCAATCTCAGAGATTCTTGGAAATGGTCAAAGGTTCGCACGCTTGCGGCAAGTGTTTCGACATGTCCGTCGCCCTCCTTGAACATGCGAAGTATATTTTCAACAAAGCCAATACCGTTTTCTCCGCGATCATCCAAGCGGCCGACAAATGGTGAAAGAAATACATCTCCCTTCTTCGCGCCTTTCGTCGCCGCATACACTGCCGCTGCCTGTTCCTGCGAGAAGCAAAGCGTCATGTTCACCCTTATGCCTTGTGCAACAAGCCCTTCCGCGGCTAGAAGTCCCTCATGCGTGATAGGAAGCTTAATGTGCGCATGAGATATCCATGTATTGAGCTCTAACCCTTTCGCAATCATCTCTTTGGCTTTCGTTGTGCGATCAGCATACACCTCAATCGAAATAGAGCCATGACCAATAAGCGATGATATTTCGGTCACGATCTCTTTGTAGTATCGCCATGCGTCTTCTTCTGTGCATTTCTCACCCTTTGTTTTGCAGGCAATGAATGAAGGGTGTTTGGTAATGAGGCTTGGATTTGTTGTCTGCCCGTCAAGAAATCCAAGCAGTGCAACGGCCTCTTTCGTCTCTTCGGGAATGCCGCTATCTAAAAATATTCTTGTTTTGAGATTCTGCGGTTTTGTCATACTATGAGCAGACACGGAATACATACGAACCTTTCATGATGGGGGCGGAAACCCCAAGCCCTTGAGCGGTCTTTACCTTCCACTCTCCTTCACCTGTGTGAGTCACCGCGCCGGATGCTTTTTTTAAATCCTCTCCGTACTCTTTGAAACCTTTCTCCAGCACGCGTTGCTCTATGCTTCTCTCTCGTATCGGGCATGGTTTGGAGAATTGCCGGATGAGGAGTTGTATTGGGTTCATATTCTGCAAGCGGAACGACATTTTGGTTCCAGAGATTTTTAATCGGATCAGTGAATTTCCATAATGCTTCCACCTCTTTCGGCGATATAAAAAGGGATTGATTTCCTTCCATGGCCGCATAGAGGATTTTTGCGTATTCTTCCACATACTGCACTTTTGTTTCCTTCTCATACAAAAAGAAAGAGAAGGCGCGCTCTTCCAGAATATGTTCAAAACCTGGCTTTTTCATCCAAAAGTAAATAATTATTTCATCGTTCGGCTCAAGTCGGAAAATGATTCTGTTTGGCGCATGCGATCCTGTTTCGCAAAGATGACAGACAAAAGGATGTTTGAGCGTAAGTACTATTTCTTTACGCGCTTCCGCCATTCGTTTTCCCGCTTCCATGAATATCGGTACCCCTTTCCATCGCGGATAAAGCAGCTCGGTTTTCATCGCAAAATACGTTTCCGTCTTTGAATCAGGACTGACACCCTTGATATTTTTGTAGCCGCTGTATTGAGCACGATAAGTATTTTCTTTCACGCGGGTTTCGGTCCATGGCGCGAAAGATTCCAGAATGTTCGCGCGGTTCTTTCCGACAGCGTTTGCATCTCCACTGCCCGGGTAGTCCATGGTGAGCAGAGCGAGCATTGAAGGGATGTGATTTTGCCCGACATCGCGAAGCGCGCCGACGGCATCGTAGAAACTGCCACGTTCTTCTACGCCGATTGATTCGTGAAGACGAATATCGATTCGTTCAATGGTTGTGTTGTCCCATGTATTTTCAAAAAGATTATTGGAAAATCTAAAATTTTCTATTCCCTGCACAATTTCTTTAAAAAGATAATGATCAATGCGATAAATTTGTTCTTCTTTGAAATATGAGGAGAGAAGCGATTGGAGCCCCTTCGCACTTTTCAAATCCGCTCCAAAAGGCTTTTCAATAAGCGCTCGACTCCAGCCAAGATCTCCACCGCAGGGAAGATTTAATTTGACTGCGGCAAGATTCTTAAAAATTGCCTCATAGGCAGACGGAGGAACGGCAAGATAAAAAAGTTTATTGGCGCAAACACCCCACGACGATTCGGTATCGTTTATTTTTTTAGAAAGAGCTCGAAAGGCACTTTCATCCTCAAAAATTCCGGCATGATATGAAAATACTTCAAAGAAGCGTAAAAAATCACCCTCTTTTATTTTCGATTCGCAGTGCAGTACAAGTCTATCTTTCACCAATTTTTTAAATTCTCCGCGAGAAAGATTGTTTCGCGAAAATCCGATTACCAAAAGATGATCCGGCAAGCGGCCTTGTCGGAAAAGATGCCACAAAGAAGGGATAATTTTTTTCGCCGCAAGATCTCCCGTTACACCAAAAATAACAAAAATTGAGGGGTTCGTTATGCGGTTTTGTTGAACAATTTTGATCATACGTTAAAACTTTATTGAAAGATGTATAAGGTATCCAAGAACCATAAAGACAATGCCAATGATACCAACGATCCTTTCCCGTTTCATTATGTGAAAAACCGATGCATCAATTTTTTGCTCTTCGCGAACACGGCCGTGAACGGCGAGCGCCGTATATGCAATTATCACTTTTCCGATGATGTCTAAAGTTGAAGCAAAGATGTCCATGTTAGTTTTGTTTAGATAAAAAACGCTCCACAATTTTTATTAATTCCTGAACGCTGTGCGTTTCGTTTATTTGATTATGGGATATGAGCAAGCGCACGCCCGATGAATCCTCCACAAAGACTGCCGGTAAAGGAACATGGTTTTGATGAGGATACTGCCTATTAAATTCATCGCGGTGCAAAAAGACAGCTTCGTGCGGCAGTGATCCGATAAACTTTTTCCACTCTTCCTGCATGAACGCGACGGGATATGTAAGCCGGCATAAATTGCACTGATACGTCTTTGGCGACACTAATTTATGCACAGTATCCTTGATCAGAGAAGCGAAAGTGCCATTCGAGTTGTAGACAAATATCAACTTCATAGTGTTAAAAGCTTTTCAATTTTTGTGCGAATTTCGTTTATATCCATGGGCCCGCGCTTGTGCTCGACAACGCGGCCGTTTTTATCAACGAAGATCGTTTCCGGCATGGAGAAACCGCCGATGGATTGGTAAAACGAATCCGAAGGGTCAAGGAGAAATATCATTCCATCCGTAACTGCGAGCTCGTCAGTGTATCGTTTTGCAATATCGAGTGATTCCGCCCTATCAATGGCAATGATTGTAATTTTATCTCCGAACTCTTTTTGTTCCGCCGCAAAATCGACTAATTCTTTGCGGCAAAAAGGACACCACGCCGCCCAAGAATTTATAACCAGCGGTCTTCCTGCAAAATCCGCAAGCTCCACTGTCTTGCCGTTATAATCCTTCAAAGCAAAATGAGGTGCTTTCTCGGACTTCGCTTGACGATTTGATTCATCAGGAGCGTTGCGATGAGAGATTACCAGCCAGCCAACGCTCCCGATAATCAAAATGCCGATGATGATAACGAGAACTTTGTTCATGGATTTGAATCCCGCGATAACGGGAGCACGCCCACCCTATTTGTGAGTATGCTCTTTATGATTCTCGCACGGGCAGCTACATGCCATACATGCGGCTTCTTTTTTCTCTTCTCGCTCTGCGCCACAGCATGTTCCCGCCCTTCCTTGCGATTCAGAACCGCAGCCCTTGCAAACAAACTTTTGTTGATCGTTCATATTTTTTATTGATTAATTATTTTAACAATTCCGTATCGGGATGTGCGGCAACCCAGGAAAACCAAAACGAGCCGAACGGATTGATGCGGAGAAGCTCTCCGTCGTTTTTCTTCTCAAAAAGACGGACCGCGTCAATATCTTTTTCATATTGAGCAACAATTGTTTTTCCTTGAAAAACATCTTCAATCCTTCCTGTCTTTTTGACGGCTGGCGGCCAATACGCTTTGGCCTTGCCGTTTACTACTATTCCCAAAACAAATTCTTTTTCACTCAACCGGTTATCTTTTTTATCGACCGGGAAAAAAGTGCCGGGCGTAGTGTAGTAGTCCCCATACGGGTCTTGTCCGTAAAATCTCGTTGTTCCGGTGTCTCGCGAAAGAACCTCGCCATTTGGATGAAGTTTCCGCCAATCACCGAATCGAATCTGGTCTGACGGTAAAACTTCAAGTCGCGCTCCTGTCATTTCTCCCACGATTGCTTCGCCTAAAATCTGCGACCACAATGAATCGGTTTTACGGTCATACATGACGAGATTAGAATTCCAAAGCTTGCCGGATGTGCCAAATTCCACTCGTTCTCCATTCACAAGCGGATCAAAAACGATTCCCGACAAACACAGCGGGCAGTAGGTAACAAGCACTCGCTGGCCGTTGATGGTATCGTTGACGATTTCGTGCCACACCAAAATTTGAAATGGATAAAAATGACTGATGCCGTCTATCTCAAGAGCAAGACCGGGTTCGGTGTCTGATAACTGCTTGCTTGCCTCACTGATAGAAATAAACTGTGGACTATCAATAGAGGGGATGCCGTCCTTTGGCGGACCGCCGCCAAGGATAGAATCTAGAGAGACGCTATGTTTTACTCCGTCTGTAACCATAATTTCTTTTTCACCCTTGCCGCTATCGTCTTGGATCGTGATCGTTTCTCTTTGGTTCTCTCCGTTTCTTGGCAGATTAAAGTCACGCCGTATGGCCGTGCGGGACAGAACGAAAGCGGCAATAACCACAATAATGACCGCTGCGATAATTGTGGTTGTTTTTGAATTCATATCCTTCCTTCAATGAGCGAGACAATGTTGCTCATATTTTTGAGATCACTTTATGTTCAATAATTCAGAAAGTCTTGCCTGGTCAAAGCCGACCGTAATCTGACCATCAATATCAATAACCGGAACCGCCATTTGGCCTGACTTTTTGACCATTTCTTCGGCCAAGGCGCGATCGTTTGCCACATCTTTTTCTTCATAGGTAACATTGTGCTCTTTGAAAAACGCTTTAGTCATTTTGCAATACGCGCACATCGGGGTTGTGTATATGGTTATTTTTTGCATATTTTGGGAAGTTAGCCGTTAGTATTTATCCATTCGACTTTATAAATTGTATTAATTGTTTGACGGTAGGATTGTCTTCTTTTAATTCGTAACAAACCACCTGTCCCATTCTCATTTTTTCGACCAGTTCCAGCATTTCGAGAACCCTCAACTGTTGGGATGCCGCTGATACTGTAATATCAAAGACATTTGCGACGTCCGTCACGCAAATATCGTGGTGTTCCGCGAGCAGCTTGAAAATCCGAAATCTGCCCGGGTCACCCAACGCGCCAAGAATGATAGGCATCCGGTCTTTTGCGTCCGGCAGCTCTTTTTTTATTTTGTTTACCTGTTCTTTTGTCAGCATATTCTATAGTTAAGCACTTGCATAATTACTTCAATCTTACTCCTCATCAATTTCTTTGTCAAGTGGGGATAAACTCTCTCTCTCCGCAATCCCCTATTTGTTCGTGCAAGCGAGGGTGCGGCGGAAAATTTAAGAAACTCCCTGTGGATAACACTCTTGTTGTGTTTTTTATTTTGATGTGCTATCATTTGAATACATATGCAAACGAAAGATATTCAGAAAATTAAAAAAGAGATGGGAGACAGGAAAGCCATTCTCCGATGCGCCGAGGAATTTAACATGATCGGCGATCCGACACGACTCAAGATTTGTTATCTTCTCTGCCGCCACAAAGAGCTTCCAGTTGGTGAGATAGCAGAAATTATAGGGGTTTCAATATCCGCTGTATCCCATACTCTCAAAAAGTTGCAGAAAGCCGGGATGGTTGAAAACCGTCGTGAATTTCGGACGGTCTATTACAAACTTAAACAAACGTCTCTCGCTACTATGCTCAAAGAGCGCCTTACAACCTCACACTATGAAAAAATTTGATCTTATTATCATCGGTGGCGGAGCGGGGGCATTTGCCGCCGCCATTCGCGCCAACGAGCTAAAAACGAAAACGGCAATCGTAAACGCCGGGCTTCCGCTCGGCGGCACCTGCGTCAATGTCGGGTGCGTGCCGTCAAAAACGC
>CAZRYK010000036.1:0-10075 GCA_964604315.1 uncultured Gammaproteobacteria bacterium | reverse complement strand
TAGGACAAAACTTTAATCGTTAACTGGGTTTTGCGCTAGTGGTTTGAAGTGAGCGTCTCGGCTATTGCCAGCCATGCGAAAATCCATCGTCGCAATGTTTACGATTCTTTGAACAACCTCCTCAACCGCCGATTGGTGTATGCCGCAAGCCATACCAAAGAACAAATTTATACAGCCGCAGACCCCCAGCAACTTAAAAAGGTGCTACTCAATAAGAAGCAACGCGTTGCCAATATTCTCCCGGAGCTAAAGAAAATCTACAAAGATCAGCAACCCGCAGAACAGGCGTATATTTCTCGCGGCACGGAAGGGACGAAAAATTTTTGGCGGTTTGTCACATCACAAAAAGAACCGGCGTATTACATTGGCGGCAAAGGTGCATGGCATGACCCGGCGATTGACGAAGAACGTAAAAAATTCTCTAAAGACGCGGCGGAAAACGGCATAAAAATTTACGGCATTTTTGATCATGAAATGTTAACACGCGGACAAGATATTATTCGTGCCTACGACCCCGAACTCACACGTCTTTTCCCGCCGGCCTATTCAACAAAATCTTCCGTGGATATCTGCGCCGCTCGCATCTTAAATTTTAATGTGTTGCGCGACCGCGATATTAGCACCAGCACCATTTTTACCATTGTCAGCCGTCCACTTGCCGACTCTTACCGCACATGGTTTCAGTTTTTATGGGACAAAGCGATTCCCTTAAAAGACGCTTTATGAACGAACAAATCTTATCTGCATTACGAGAACTCGACTTAACGCAAAGTGAAGCAAAGATTTATTTAGCGGTGTTAGAATCCGGCAAAACCACGATTTCGGAAATTGCACAAAAAACGCAACTGCATCGACGCAATATTTACGATTGTTTAAGTACGCTTTTAGACAAAGGCTTGGTATTTAACATTTTAGGCGAACAACAAAACTTCTACGGAAGTATTACGCCGGAAAAACTGATTGAGCTTGTCGAGTCTAAAGAAATTGCGCTCAATGCCATTTTGCCATCGCTTCAAGAATTATACACCAAAGATCATGTGTTGGAGCGCGCGCTAATTTACAAAGGCGTGGAAGGGTTTAAAAAGTATTTACAAGATATTTTAAATGCAGAGAAAGACGTCTATTGCATTGGCGCAAAAGGCGGATGGGCTTCATTAAATATTGGAGATTTTTCGCAATGGTTCGAAGAAGAACGTGTTGCTAAAAAGATCAACGTGCATAATCTTTTTGATGCATCAATGCGCCAAAGTATTGCAACAAAAAAGCCATTGTATAACACCCACGCCAAGCATCGATTTCTGCCCGAAGCGTATGCCACACATTCTGCAATTGATATTTTTGGCGATCATATTGTTATTTTTACCGGCCTGGACGTAGAAAAGATTGACGACAATGTAACGTTGTTTGTGATTATTAATTCCGACCTTGCGGACTCTTACCGCATCTGGTTTCAGTGTATGTGGGATCATTCCAGTATTTAATTATTCATTCTTTTTTATGATCGAAGTAGAAATACGCGGGAGGTTAACAAAGGAACAATTTCTCAATCTCAAAAAGTCTTTTGACGCAGAGGCGCAACATGTAGAATCCCATGATCGGGAAATGTATTTGTTAAAAGGCTACCCGGGTTATGACCATTTTGTGGAACGCGATACGGATATTCGTTTGCGCAATACCGATGGCCAATGCGAGATTATGTTAAAACAAAAAGTGAATGACGATTATCAATCGCGAAAAGAAATTTCTTTGCAACTCAAAGACGACAATTTAGACAATGCCAAAGAAATTGTGAAAGCCTTGGGCTATACCAAGGGGTTACGCATGAATCGTAAAAAACATATTTACAAGTACAACGACGTGGAGTGGTCTTTGGTAGATGCGGGGAAAGATTTATATTATTTTGAAGCGGAAAAAGAAGCCACAACAGACACCGAGGCTTCCGGTCTGCAGAAGATGTTAATAGAAGAAGCGCAAAAACTCCATTTGGCCGTTTTTTCGCCTGACGAAACAAAAGCCTTTATTCAACTTCTGGACCGCGAGGTAAATGTGGAGGTTTCTTTTTAAAAACAATTAGCGATGACGGTACAATCGCGCTTCCTGTGGTTGCAATTCCACACCCTGAAGTTGCCATGTGCCCATGCGCTCGAATTGCGAAAAAATCGGACTTTCCGGCAAGCTTTCTTCGTAGACAATATCGCCTAAATACCCTGCCCAAACGGGCGGCCCTTGATCACCTGTTTTCGTCACGACATAATCCGCTTTGATAATTGCTTCTGACCATTCTTCTGTGCGCACGCGACCCGAAAGAGAATAATCCAGAACGTAGGCATTGTCCACATTTTCCAAACCGTTTAATCGTCCGTAATACTGAATCTGCTGGCCGCTTAAGTACACACTGTTGGGAACAATAATAATGGTATAGGTGTCTTTTTTGTTTGCCCGCTCACGGATGTCATCGCGAATCGCGTCGGCAATCTTGGGGACGTTCGTTTGGTATTGCGTGGGCGACGGATAGCCCCACGGAAACGCATTCTCTCGTTTAGCAAAGTAACCATAATTTTGGTAGAGCTTAATATCTTTGTGAAATTCGTGCGGAATAAGCAGAGCTGTCCACGATGTCTCTACCCAAAAAAAGAGACCGACAATCATTAAAAGACTCACGCCAATAACGCGAGCGCGTGTGGTTAATTCGCGGAAAAACGACGAGGTTAACAACGCAACCGCCGGAAACGCCGGCAAAAAATACCGGCTCTCTTTAGAAAAGAGCACAAACGTCATAATAAAGTAGGGCACAAAAAACCAGATGGCAAGAAACGCATCGGCTTTCGAACGTCGACGCAAGGCCATAAACAGCGCCGCTAAAGCAAACGCTGCTAACGGCCAACTTATGCCATCCACGGTGCGGTCCGCATAATAGGTGATATTCCCTACACTCCAAAGATTTTCATAGGGCACGGAAAAAATATTGTTCCGCGTTCCTTGAGTGGAATCCAAAATCCTTTGCCCATGCGTTGCATACCACGGCCCGGAAAGAACAATGGCAGTGCCCACGGCCAAGATCATGTTAGCCAGCTTTTGTTTCGACCATACTTTTTGCCACTTTTCTAAGGCAATGAACAACACCGGCCCAAGAAGAAAAAAAACGGTTGTCCACTTTGTTAAAAAAGCCAATCCTAAAGCCACACCTAAAACTACCGACCACCCTCGATGCGTAAAGTTTTTTGTTAATACCAGCGCGGCAAGAGCAAAAGTCACTGCGGCGGTTTGTTGAAAATCTAAATCGTAGATGCGACTAAAATGCAAAACTTGTGGGTAAAAAAGAAGCAAAAGACTCGCAAGGACACCGACCCACTTTTTACCAAAAAGGTTTTTTCCTAAAACGTAGGTTGAAACCATCAACAAAACCAACCACGGCAAGAGCGAGTATTGCGGAATATTGGCATGATACCCGAATAATACAAAAATGACCGCCGTGACAATATAGCTTGCCGGAGGGTAAATGGTATCAAAGCTCATAATCTGCCTCAAACTTCCTTGTTCCAAAAACTGCGCATACGTTGCGGCGCGGTAACTATGCCCGGCAAGATCCCACAACGGCGGGCTCGCATCTTTGGCAATCCAAATGATGTTGGTAACAACCGCAAAAACAATAACAACTCCAAGAAGGATCTCGGGGGTATGCGAAAAAGATGAGGATTTCTTTATCTTTTGCCATAATCTTGGTAACATCATTCTGTCGTTATATCATAAGAACATATGAATATTCAATGGGGATTTTCCGCGAAAAAAGATGGCAACATGGCGGTGGCAATTAATGGTGTACTACAAGAAGATGGCCGCAAAAACCGCGAACGCTTTTTTCAAAAACTGGGAGCCAAACATTTTGTGGTGTGCAAACTCGTGCATGGAAAAAATGTTCAGCGAGTAACGCTTGCAAATGACCAAGAGATTATAAAGGATTGCGATGGTCTAACAACCGATGCGCCAGAATTCTTTTTAGGCATTACGGGCGCGGATTGTTTTCCGCTGTATTTTTTTAATTCGGACAAAACCGTTGTTGGCCTTGCGCATGCCGGCTGGCGAGGCATTCTTAAAGGCATTGTTCCGGCCATGGTGACTCATATGATGCAAGAATACCAAGTTTCACCGTCCGCATTGCACGTCATTATTGGCCCGGGCATCCGCGCGTGTCATTTTGAAATACAAAACGATATTTTGCCGCATTTCGCAACTTATCCCGATGCGATTTTAACAAAAGGCTCTCATACCTTTATCGATCTGCCCTCCATTCTTCACCAACAGCTCAAGAGTCAGGGCGTTTCTTTCCAGCACATTGAAGATACAAATGCTTGCACCTATTGTGACGAGAGAAAATTTTTTTCTTATCGTCGTGATGGCGCGCCCTTACAGGTTCATCTTGCCTACATCGGCTTATGTCCGAAACTCGGTTTCGGACATGGCAAGAGCTAAGCTCTTGCCAATCTCAAGTGTCAAACACCGAGTGTTTGACAAGACACAAAAATGTCCGAAACCGAGCTTTGGCCAATCCGGTGGAAAAAAAATCGCATTTGTGGTATAGTAACCTTACTTAATTGATTTTTTTTGTTATGCAAACCATTCGCAAAGCGGTTATTCCGGTTGCGGGTTACGGCACACGCTTTTTACCAGCAACCAAAGCCCAGCCCAAGGAGATGCTTCCGCTCATTGACAAACCCGTGATTCAATTTATTGTGGAGGAATTTGTTGCCGCGGGTATTGAAGAAATCGTTTTGGTCACGTCTTCCAATAAACGCGCGATTGAAGACCATTTTGACCGCTCGTTCGAGCTGGAAAGCCGCTTGGAAAAAGACGGAAAACTGGAAAAACTCAAAGAAGCGATTCATATTGCAAAGCTCGCCAAGTTTATTTATGTTCGTCAGCCCGAAATGCTGGGCAATGGCCATGCCCTGCTTATGGCCAAAGAAGTCATTGGCGACGAACCGTTTGCTTTTGCCTATGGCGACGATGTGTATGTGAGCAAAAAACCCGTGATTGGCCAGATGATCGACGCCTTCAACAAATACCACAAATCGGTTGTGCCGGTGTTAGAAGTGAATGACGAAGGGTGCGATCGTTATGGCATTGTCGAAGGCGAAAAAATGGAAGAAACCGTCTATAACGTTAAACAAATCGTGGAAAAACCCGGACCAAAAAACACCCAATCCCGTTTAGGAACCATGGGGCGCTATGTTTTCACGCCGCGGGTTTTTGACGAACTCGAACACATCAAACCCGGGAAAAGCGGAGAGATTTGGCTAGTGGACGCAGTTGATCGATTGCTCAAAACCGAAGGTGCAGTGGCAAAGTTGGTGGATGGAGCGTATTATGATTGCGGAAACAAGCTGGAATTTCTGAAAGCTCAAGTGGAAATGGGCCTAAGGCACCCCGAACTTCACGAGGAATTTAAAAAATACTTAGAAGAAAAATTCACCGCGTAAATTTACTTCAGACTCGTCCCTTAATACGCTTTCGTTACGAAATGCATTCATTTCGAGACAAAATCATTGAAGACGTTTTGAGGCCTATACGGAGTATAAGCCGAAAAAGGTTGAAATGATTTTGGCCGAAAGGAATGCATTGCAGGTGAAATGGTATGAAGGGACGAGTCAACCCCAAAGGAGGACGTATGAATAAAAAACTTCTTATTGCACTCATTCTCGCCGTGGTTATTGCCCTCGGTTTGTTGGCGTACACGTTTCTTTCCGGCGTGGGGGAACGCGTCAGTCCGAAGTTAACGGAAAATATCACGCTGGAATATTGGCGCGTGTTTGACGAAGATGACGCGTTAGACGAAATTATTGCCGAATGGAATCAACAACACCCGAATATTAAAATCCATGTCACGAAAAAAGATTACACAACGTACCAAGAAGATCTTATTGACGCGTGGGCGCGCGGCGAAGGCCCGGATTTATTCCAAGTGCATAATTCGTGGGTCACGGAATTTCAGGGGCTTATTACGCCAGCGCCAGCCACTGTGCAATTAGCCTTTGTATCACAAAAACAACGGTTGGGTGGGCTTAAAACCGACACTGTCATTGAAGGCCGCACCGCGCCGTTTTACACAGAGCAAGAAATTAATCGCGATTTTGTGCAAACCGTTGTTGCCGATACTGTACGCTCCGGCCAAATTTACGGCATTCCGTTTTCCGTCGACACGCTTGCATTGTTTGTGAACGACAAACAGCTTGCGCAAGCCAGTATTCCTGTTCCACCCACAACCTACGATCAACTCATTTTAGACGTACCAAAATTAACAACGCAAAGTGTAACTGGTGAGATTATTCAGTCTGGTATTGCCTTAGGAACGGCAAAAAATATTAACCGTTCATTTGATGTTGTTTCGCTTCTGATGTTACAAAACGGCACAACGATGATGAAAAAAAATAAGGCACAGTTTCACGAACCCCAAAAGAACTTCTTCCCGGGCCTGGACGCATTAAGATTTTATAGCGATTTTTCTAACCCGGCGAAAAACGTGTACAGCTGGACGTCGACCCATCCGCAGGCGTTAGAAAGTTTTGCGCAAGGCAACACCTCGATGTTGTTTGGTTATGCGCATAACATTCCCATGATTCGCGCGCAAGCTTCGGCGGATCTTGAGTTCAGCGTGCACCCTATGCCGCAAATCAACACAGAAAAAACCGTGAACTATGCCAATTACTGGATGGAAACCGTTGCAAAGCAAAGCCAATACCCATGGGCAGGGTGGGGCTTTATTCAATTTGCGTCAAAAGAAGCGCGTGTGCGAAGTTACTTAGAAAAAACAAAAAAACCCGCGGCGCTGAAAAGTTTAATTGACGAACAACAAGACGATTTTGATTTAGCGGTCTTTGCGCGCCAAGCATTGACGGCCCAAAGTTGGTACCAAGGGTATGATGCCGGCGCGGCCGAAGAAGCGTTTGAAGAAATGATTGAACTTGTTGCCAACGGGAATAATACGGAAACGCAATTACAAAGCGCGTTAGAAGTAACGGCCAAAAAAATTGAAGAAACCTATGCCACACCTTAAGACTTTCAAAAAAGTTTTTTTGCTTCGCTTCAGCCACCATGCTTTTTTAACCTCTCTGTTTTTACTGATCTTGCCGCTTATGACGCGCGCGGCTGTAGACCCAAACCTCATAAAACCCGACGACACTTTACCGAGCGCGTATTGCGAGGCTGATGCCGGCTCGATCCTGCCGAAATGCACGCGCTGTGGCGACTGCGAGCTAGAAGACTTTGTGGAAATGTTTGTAAGACTCTCTACAGTGATGCTGGGCTTGCTCTCTGCCGTGGCGCTATTAATGATGGTGATGTCCGGCTTTACCATTGCAACGAGCGGCGGCAACCCCGAAAAATTGGAATCCGGAAAAAAAGCGATGCAACAAACGCTTATTGGCGCCGGACTGGTTTTGGTTGCATGGCTCATTATTAACACGCTGATTTTAATTGTCAGTGGTCAAAATCCGGCAGATAGCATTGGCCAACTTTTTGACGATGGCCGTAAATGGTATCAAATAAAAAAATAACCTGTTATTTATGAAAAAATATTTGTACGTTCTTGTGGCGTTTATGTTTCCCATCGCCTCTCTTGCCGTAGAACTCCCCAATCCTATTAAGGCCGAAACGCCAGCCGCACTTATTCACGATATTTTAGATTGGATATTGGGCGCGGTCGGCGCCATTGCCACGGTATACTTTATCTATGGCGGCTTTTTGGTACTGACCAGCGCGGGCGTTGCCGAAAGAGTTGACAAAGGTAAAAAAGCCATGATCTATGCAGTTCTTGGCATGATTGCGATTATTCTGTCGTACTCGATTTTACAGTTCTTCTTCAGCTTCTTTACCAGCGGCGGGCCAACGGGCTAATTTAAGGCGTTGGCACAAATTCGTCTTGCGTAATGGTGAAGACAAATAGGGCAATCGCATAGGAAAGCACAACAATAATCAACCCCACAAGGGCGTTTTTGATGACGGTTTTGGCTTTGTCCACCGATTCTTCGTTCCCGCCGGCGGTCAAATAACGGTATCCGCCGTAGATCATCATAATAACCGAAACAAGGCCCAAAAAACCTAGGACCCACGCAACAAAATTCACCACTGTTGTAGGAAGGTATGTATTAGGCAACCCCAATTCCCCAACAAAATCATCGTGTCCTTCGGGGTCTCGTTGCAGTTTTGCGTGCGCCAACAAGGGGAGCGTTACCCAAAGGCCCGATGAAAGATAAAAAAAAGAAGTAACGACTCGAGAGATCTTTTGCATATTAAGGTGACACCGGTTCGCTTAGTTGCAAAACCGTAAAGTACACAAACGCCATTAAAGCATAAGATAACATCACAATGACCATGCCAATAACGGCTTGACGGATAATATCTTTGGCCTTATCGACATTTTCTTCATTACCGGCCGCTGTTAAATACCGAAAGCCGCCGTAAATAATCATGATCACAGAAATCAACCCAAAAAAACCCAAAACCCAAGAAATAAAATTTATTACCGTGTTGTCGAGCTTTGCGTCTGGCAAGCCTAACCCGCCCAATAAACCCGGGTTATCAAAAGCCAAACCTGCGAACGTCTTGCTCGGCATAAAAACAAAAGAAAGAAGCGTGGCAAAAAACGGAAACTTTCGTGTAAGAATGGTAAGCATACTTAGGGAGCAGGTGGCGTAGGCGCCGGTGCTTGGGTAAAAGTAAGAACAGCCTCATAGAAAAAGAGTACCACGGTATACGACAATATCACAACCGCCATGCCAATCACTGCGTTGCGGATAAGATTTTTAGCTTTCTCCACGCGCTCGGTACTGCCCGCGGCGCTTAAATACATAAAGCCCCCCACCAAAAACATGATCAGAGAAACGAGCCCGAAAAACCCCAGAAGGTAGGAAAGAAAATCAAAAAAAACCGAGTCTACGCTTTCGGTTGGAAACCCCAAATCGGCAAAAGCATTGTCGCCATCAAATATGAATTTATCGGCAAAAGACAAACGCGGAAGCGTGAGGCCTAAAAAAAGCGCCGCCACAATGTTGGTAATTTTTGTTTTCATCCATTCTTTAAAGCTCCGCTTCATTGAGAATGGTGTTAAAGGTAAAGTACGCAATGGCCCACGACAGCAAGACAATAACTAGACCAATGAGCGCGTTTTTAATGTACTGCTTGGCTTTGTCCACTTTTTCTTCATTGCCGCCGGCCGTCATGTACATATAACCCCCAATGATAATAAAAATCACGGCTACTAAACCCAAAAGGCCTAGTGTCCACTTCACAAAATTGACAGTAATAACTACCAAATCGGTATTCTCATCACCGGGTAAACCCAATTCCCCACCCAAATCATTATACCCCGGTGGATTAAAGTTTAACTCTTCGGCAAGGAAGCGCCGCGGCATGCCCCATAAAAGCACCAGAGACGCTACTATTGTGTAAAAAAAATGTTGCGGACGAAATTTATTCATAATAGAGATTATGTGACAATATAAATATAAGATCATTATAGAATTTTTCCTTATTTTTCGCAATGCGCCTCTTGTAAAAGAGATTTCCACAATGACATTGCCCAAAAAAGAAAAATTGCGTATAATAATAGCGTGACTCTATTTGATTTGCGAAGGGAGGTGATATCGTGAAAAACATTTTCAAACACTCTGCGCGTCTCTTGGCGGTCGGTGCGGGATTGCTTGCAACCGCAAACCACGCGTATGCTGTTAGCTATCGCGACGTTTCCAGTGATTTAGGTTTAGGAACCGCCGATTTAGTTGATACTGTTGTCAACCTCGTTAATTGGGTTTTGGGTCTTTTGGGTATTGTTGCCGTGATCATGATTTTGGTCGGAGGTTTCCGTTGGATGACCGCCGGTGGCAATGAAGAAAAAGTCGAAAGCGCCAAAAAAATTCTCTACGCCGCTGTCATTGGTTTAGTCATTGTTCTTCTTGCGTGGGCGATTGTCATCTTCACGACAAACACACTCTCGAACTCGGCATCCGATATTAGTTCTCTTCTTTTAGGTTAGAGATCCTTTCATCACAAAATACCCTCAATCGGGGTCTTTTGTTTTTGT
>CAZRYK010000035.1:0-10950 GCA_964604315.1 uncultured Gammaproteobacteria bacterium | reverse complement strand
CGCAAACGCTTTATAAAGATGTGTTCATGGGCGTGGTGCTGAAAAAACGGTAACACAAAAAGCCAGCGATTTTTTCGTTTTCGGGTGTTTCATTATGAGAAGAATTTGGACAAAACTTACGACAACGGTTGCCGGAGGAGCAATGATTATTGCGGCGGCCTCGCTGATTAGTCGGCTGGTGGGCATTGTTCGCGAATCCCTGCTTTTTTCCACCTACGGCGCCGGCGATGTGCTGGACGCCTACTATGCGGCATTCAAACTGCCGGATTTGCTTTTTAATATTGTGGTGTTGGGCGCGTTAAGTTCATCTTTTGTGCCGGTTTTTATCAGCACTTGGCAAAAAGATCCGGCGCGCAGTTTTAGAATCGCGAATACGGTGTTGAATGACATTATTGTTGTGTTGATCGTGTTGTGTATTGGCATGGGGGTGTTTGCCGACGGTGTGGTGCAATTTATTGCCCCGGGTTTTAGCGCAGAAAAAATGCAATTAACCGTGGATCTGATGCGTGTCATGCTGTTGGGTGTGGTGTTTTTTGGCATTTCCAATATCGCCTCCGGCATTCTTAATTCGTTCAAACGATTTATTGCCTACGGTCTTGCCCCGATTTTTTACAACGTGGGCATTATCATCGGCATTGTCTTTTTGGTGCCGCGGTACGGAAGTTTAGGTTTAGGCTACGGCGTGGTGTTGGGTTCCATTCTCCATTGTGTTGTTCAACTTCCTTCCTTAATCCAAGTGGGGTACCGATACCGTCTGCTTTTTGAAAATCGTTTAAAAGAAGTGCGGGATATTTTGCGGCTCTTGGGCCCGCGAACCATGGGTCTTGCCGCTTCCCAAGTCAACTTAATTGTGATTACGAATATTGCTTCCACCTTGCCGGTGGGCAGTATTGCGGTTTTTAACGCGGCGAATAATTTGCAGTATGTGCCGGTGAGTTTGTTTGGCATATCGCTTGCCATTGCGTCGTTTCCGGTTTTTTCCGAAGCCTATGCCAAGAAAGATACGCCTAAGTTTATTGAGAGCGTGTCCAACAGCATGCGCCGCATTTTATTCCTTACGATTCCGGTGAGCGTCGGCATTATTTTATTGCGCGCGCAGATTGTGCGTGTTGTGCTTGGTCACGGAAATTTTGATTGGGAAGACACGGTGCTCATTTCCCAAGCTCTGGGCTTTTTTGCCATCTCCTTATTTGCTCAATCCATTATTCCGCTTTTGGCGCGTTCCTTTTACGCGCGGCACGATACCAAAACGCCGGTTCTTATAAGTTTTTTCTCCGTCGCGCTGAACGTTGTGGGTTCTTTATTGTTGCCGAATGTTGTCATGAACGGTGAGCCGTTAGGCATTGTGGGCTTAGTCTTGGCGTTTTCTTTAGCAAACCTTATTAATATGGTATGGCTGTTTGCGGCTTTGCATGTGCAATTGGGTTCACTGGACGATCACCGCATGATGCTCTCTATTGCAAAAATTGTCGCCGCAACGTTACTCATGGCTATTGTTGTGCAAGCTGCCAAATATACGGTTGCGCCTTTGGTGAATATGCAAACAACGGTGGGCGTGGCAACGCAGGCGGCTGTGGCAACATTGTTAGGCATTGGGGTTTACTTTTTGGTGGCATTGTGGTTACATTCGGAGGAAATCGATATTATTCGTAAGAAAGTGACGCGCCTCCGAAGCGTTCTGCGATCATGAGTGACCCCAATATTATTTCCTCACGAAAGGTTTCCCCCTCCGAGCGTATTCGCAATTTTTGTATTATTGCGCATATTGATCATGGAAAGTCTACGTTAGCCGATCGTCTCATGGAAGTCACGCACACGGTCGAGAAGCGCGAAATGCGTGATCAACTTTTGGACCAAATGGATTTAGAGCGCGAACGGGGAATTACCATCAAGTTGCAACCCGTGCACATGTTGTATACGCTCGACGGTCAGGAATATGAGTTGAATTTAATCGACACGCCCGGGCATGTGGATTTTACTTACGAAGTTTCGCGCTCGCTCGCGGCTTGCGAGGGCGCGTTGTTGGTGGTGGACGCGAGTCAAGGTATTCAAGCGCAAACCGTTGCCAATTTGTATCTTGCCATTGAACAGGGTTTAGAAATTATTCCGGTGGTCAACAAAATTGACCTTCCGAACGCCGACGTTCCCAAAACCAAACGCGAATTAGTTAAACTTCTGGGTTGCATGGAAGAAGAAATTTTGGGAGTATCGGGCAAAACCGGTTTAAACGTTCCGCGCCTTTTAGAAGCCATTGTTAAACGCGTTCCGGCGCCCAAAGGCGACTTACACAAACCCTTTCGTGCGTTGATTTTTGATTCGGCGTTTGATGAATACCGCGGGGTGATCGCCTACGTCCGTGTGGTCGATGGCTCGGTCAAGCCCGGTGACAAAATCCGTTTGTTGGCAACGGGTGCGGAAAGCGATGTGTTAGACATGGGTTTTTTAAAACCCCAGCTTGTCAGCAATCCCGAGCTTTCTTCCGGCGACGTGGGGTATATGGTGACGGGTTTAAAAAGCGTTGCCGACGCATCGGTCGGGGATACTATTGCGCTCGCTCGCGTCGGGGCCGAGCGGTTAGAGGGGTACCGGCAAGTGCGGCCCATGGTGTTTGCGGGTTTGTATCCAGAAAACAATGACGCGTATCCGCAATTGCGCGAAGCATTGGAAAAATTAAAACTTAATGATTCGTCTCTGCAATTTGAACCGGACCATTCCGAAGCCTTGGGTTTTGGTTTTCGTTGTGGATTTTTAGGGTTGTTGCATTTAGAAATCACGCAGGAACGTTTGCGGCGCGAATACAACTTGCCGATTATTGCGACGATTCCTTCGGTTGCCTACCTTGTGACTCTCACAAATAAAGAAACGGTTACGGTTACCAGCCCCGTGGCCTTGCCGCCCACAACGTCGATCGATCATATTCAAGAGCCGTGGGTAAGAGCGGACATTGTGGTGCCAAAAGGGTATTTAGGAAACGTCATGCAATTAATTGCCGAGCGTCGCGGCGTGTATACTAATACCGAATATCTTGACGAAGATATGGCGGTTCAGCATGTGGACTTGCCGCTTGCTAGTATCATTGTGGATTTTTACGATCGCCTAAAAAGTGTGACAGCGGGTTTTGCATCGATGAGTTATACGTTTGCCGATTACCGGCAAACCCGTGTAGAGCGATTAGATATTGTCATTGCCGAGGAGCGTGTTGAAGCCTTGGCCACCATGGTGTATACCGACGAACGCGAAAGTGTTGCCCGCGCGTTGGTAAAAAAATTAAAAGACATTTTGCCGCGGCAAATGTTTGAAGTAAAAATTCAAGGGGTGATCAATTACCATCACGATGGTAAGAATCGCGGGGGAAAGGTGATAGCCTCCGAGCGGATTTCAGCCATGCGCAAAGATGTGACCGCTAAGTTGTACGGCGGAGACGTGACGCGCAAACGCAAACTTTTGGAAAAACAAAAAAAGGGAAAGAAGCGGATGGCGGGTCAAGGCCGTGTCCACATTCCCCCAGAGGCGTACCTTGCTGTTCTTAGAAAAGATTAAAGGGCGAGAAGGCCAGGAAGAATAGTAAAAACCAACATGGCAATAATGCCAAAAAGTGCCAGAATTGCCCATGTAATGCGAATTTTTTCTCGTCGTTTCATAGAAAGAAGTATAGCAAATTTTAGATAAAAGCAAAAGATTTCTGCCTTTGGGCTCTGCCTCTCTCGGGTACAGTGTTCTTTGCTTCCGGCGAGCAAAGCCACTTCGCCCTCACCCCGACGTCCTCCGAACAAAGCTTCGGAGGACCAAGCACGTCGGGACTGCGGGAGCCCCTCGAGAGCCAAATCCCCAAGGCAGAAGATATTTTCTTTAACAAGCCAAGCGAACAATTCAATATCGGCGATCGAGCTTCTAAGAAGGGAAGCGAGTCGTTTACGCTCTGTTAGGTGATTTGTTCGGCGATTGCAAAATAAACTACCTCAATCCCCGACTATGTAGACAGCGGGTGTATTCTTTGTCAGCTTCTTTATGATATTGACCTTGGAGCTCAGACGTCAGAATAACCGTTTTGCTAAGTCGTTCTACTAAATACCCACCATTAATATTTTTTTCATACCCGCCTTCGTCATTGAGGTAATACCCCTCTTGTTTAAGGAGATCTTCATAATATTTAGTAGCCAGTAAATTGCATTTTATTCTTATCGAGCTAGGTCTATATTCAGACCAATAAAAAGCACTTCCTAAAATTAATAATGTCAAGGCAATTACTGTATAATATTGTTTTTTCATAGTATTGTATTAGTTAATTTATTTAACTCACAACCGGCTAGTCCATGTTATACGATGGCCAATCATTTTGTTGCAAGTATTTTATCAAGTTTCTCAAAAATACTCGATAGATTTGAGTCTAAAATTTTAGACGTTTCCGGAAGCTCAGATTTTTTATGTTTATGTCCTACAAAATTGCCTCTTAATTTTTGTAAATATTTGATTATTGCTTCTTGTTTTATACCCTCATAATTTTTATCTCCGTTAAATGCATCTTCGAAGGAAACGACATAATCCTTTTTATCAAAAAGACCTGCAACCCTTACGATCAAATAGTCCTGAACCATTCTATGAAGTGCTCCAATTCGATTAACGTCTATTTCTGTTGTTACATCTGGTCGCATGGCCTTTTGTAATTCTGTATTTAGTCTTCGAAACTCATCAAATGCGGTCTGGCAATTTTGCAGTAAATATTTTAAGTGACCTCTTATCTCTTCTGTTTTTTTCATAAGGAATTCAAAATGGGCTGTTTTCGTACAACTCGTGGATAACGTGGAATATTGAGGATATCCTATCGAATTGTGTAGAACAACTCTACTATCTCATGGTTTTTTAAAATGTTCAATAGACAAAATTAGCTGACAGGGCTAAGGGGTATCTATTGAAATCGGATCTTTAAGCCCCCATTTAGATCGGATCTTAAAAGGGGTTTTGAGATCCGATCTTAAAGGCCCCTGTAGGATCCGATTTTATTCTGACTACTGACGAACTTTGTCCAACACTCGGTGTTGGACATTTATTTGTCTTTTTGTATATTTGCCTATCGCGATAATCCCTAAATAAACCAATGCGTAAAATGTTCCAGCAATAAACGGCAATACATTGAAGTAAAGATCAAACGCTGACGCATTCCCTACGAGTTTTGGCCCAGAGACCCAGGGAGAAAGGATGAACTGGACAAGTGTCTGCGTCAGCAAACCAATACCCATTGAGATACCGATAAAGAAGTTGCTCTCCCACGGTGTTTCATCAAAGCCAACTGCATAGACACCCCAGGTCACAACTACAAAAATAATCAAGGCTGTAAGCAAATGTTTTTTCATATTCGTCATGTTAATGTTTGTACTTATGTAGTCGCTAGGAGTTACATGGCTACAAAATATTTTCCCTATTATAGATAGCGTGGAATATTGAACCTTTCCTATCTTACTAAGCCATGGTAGTTTAGAATGTTCAATAGTAGAAAATTGCGGTAGTCGGTCAGAGATCAAACTTTGTCAAACACTCGGTGTTGGACATTTATTTAAGCAAAGATTTTCGAGTTTCTGTCCCTTATCGGGCTTAAGTGCGCTCGATTTAATAAAAGTTATCTAACCCTGAAAGGCAAAAAATACCACTACTCCTTCAATCCAATAAAGAATATTATTTTATTTTTATTTGTTGGGTCAATAAGAACCTGCATCGTTGAGCCGGTTTGAATGAATTGAGCCCAGGATTGATCAATCTCGAATGGCTTTTGAACGACCTTTCCTCCCATTGGAATTTCAACATGTCCTTGAGCCATTCCATATTTCCCGGCGGCCAATGTTTTTTGCATAGACTTAACCGCTGAAGCGTATTGGACGTCCAACACTTTTGCGTCAACAAGCGTCCCGTCCTGTAATAATTGTTTTCTTAGCTGAAACCCGCGCAGTATAGCTACAAAGAGTAACAAGGACAGAGACCCAAAAAGAATAGCCACGAATAACGCATTACTATCTCCTTGTACCATTTTCCCCCAATCCTTCCAAAGCACAAAAAGAGCGACAAGAGAAAAGAGCATCATGAGTCCGACGATGAATTGCATATCGGATTTTTTAAGTCCGGCATTCACTAACTCTCCGAATCGAACGACCCTTGGCGCTGTCGGCTGCTCGCGAACAAGATGTTGCACATAGGCTTCAAACGCATTTTGCTTTGATTCCCCGCTCGTCGCATAAATCGTATTACGGTACAAAACAGCAATGATCGCCCCTGTAAGCATGGGCGTAATTGCCGTGACGACAAACAATGACACGATAATACTATTTTTCATTGTGATGATGTGATTGGAATAACTACAGTTTAGCACTTTTTTCTCTATAGACAAGAGTATTTGGTGTATATGTGGAAAAGTGCTATAATAAATCGACCTTTATTTTATGAAGTCAGAGAATCCTTGGACATTTCGCAATGTTTTTCAGTCTCGGTTTTTTGCCGTGGGAATGCTGGGTCTTTTAGTGATCTTCACCTTTGGCGTTTCGCGCGAAGCTCTGCGCAGGTATGAAATCCGCAAAGAGATCCAAAAATTGGAAGCATCAGCCGAAAGTTTGGAACAGCAAAACAGCGAACTGTCGGAGCTTATGGATTACCTCACCACGTCGTCTTTTACCGAGCGGGAGGCGCGTGTGAAATTGGGCTATCAAAAGCCGGGTGAAAAAGCCGTGGTGATTCCGGTAACCGAAAGCGATGGCACAAACGTTTCGGTGTTGGGCGCGGCAGACATTGCAAAACCCGATACACGCTCTAACCCCCATAAATGGTTTGATTATTTTTTTAACTAGCTTAGGACTTCCGCGTTTGGTGCACTTCTTTGTTGCCAGCTGCGGTGCTCGTCGCTGTACGTTCCTGTACAGCTTACTTCACTCCTCGCTGGCGCCTCGAATTGCACTCAAACCCGAAAGCCTATGAATCTAAATCTTTTCTCATCTTATGAATGATGCTCCTAAAAAAGAAGTGGCAAAGGAAAAGTCTGGCAGTGACCCGTATTTAAATTTAGAAGATATTCAAGAAGTGCGGGCGGACAACAATGCTTCGGCCATCAAGCCCGCTATTCCGCAACACGCGGTTTCGCCACTGGGCAAATTCATTGGCGCAATTATTGGGGTCATTTTAGTGGCCCTTATTGTGTTTGGTATCGGCTTATACTCCTTTCAATGGTCGGGAAATTTTGTCACTGGGGTGTTAAAAATTTTGCCCTACCCCTTGGCCATGGTGGAATCCAAGCCTATTACCTATAAACAATACACGCAAGATTTGGAGGCTTTACAGTTTTACGTTGCCAAACAAAAAGAGCAAGCCGGGGAAGATGCGGCTGTGGGAATTCCTACCGATGAAGAATTGCGTGCGTTGGTGTTGGATCGGTTAGTCGAAAACGCCGAACTTCAAGCTTTGGGCGATCGTTTAGATTTGACCGTTACCGATGCCGATATTGAACAAGAATACGGCCGGCTGTTTGGAACCGAAGGCGTGGGAACGCAAGAAGATTTGGAAAAAAATATTAAAGAGTTTTACAACTGGACGCCGGAAGAGTTTAAAGTGCACGTCATTAAACCGTACTTGTTGAATCAAAAAGTCTCTACATACTTTTACGATTCCGATAGTCTCTTTGCCGACGAAAAAGCCCGCGCCGAAGACGTGTTAGCGCAAGTAAAGAAGGGCGAAAAAAGTTTTGAAGATTTAGCAAAGGAATATAGCGAGGATAGCAGTAAAGATTCCGGTGGAAGTTTAGGCTACTTTGGTCGCGGCGTGATGGTGAAAGAATTTGAAGACGTAGCCTTTGGGTTAGAAAAGGGCGAGGTAAGCGACATTGTCAAAACCGAGTTCGGCTACCACATTATTAAATTGGAAGACCGCACCACAACACCGCCGGAAGACGCCTTAACATTTGGCGAAGAAGGCGAAGAAACCATTTCTGCGCGGCACATTCTTATTAAAACTCAAACCTACGAAGAGTGGTTTGCGGAAAGTAAAGAATCCCTGCGTGTGTACAGATTCATAACCGTCGATCAGTTGACGTAGAGTGTGAGTGTGGGTAGTTAGGGGTAATTTTGCTTTTCTTTTGGAAGGATTGACCTTGCGCAAACTACCCGCCTGCCAGCGCCTGAAGCCGCAGGCAATGGCGGGCAGGCGAACTACTCATTACACATTACTCAAATTTTTGCGCTAGCAAAAATTTATGAGCCACCTCCCGGATTTGAACCGGGGACCTTCACTTTACGAAAGTGCTGCTCTACCGACTGAGCTAAGGTGGCGTATTCAATATATTTGACTTTTTCCTCTTTTTATGCGAAATTAAGAGGATTTTTGCACTTTTTTCTTTTATAGGGACAAATCTTATTATAATGGATTCTTTTCAAACGTCAATCAATACGCACGCGCCGCAACATACGGGTTATAGCATCCACCCCAATGCCCGTCCGTTTTTGCTTCCCGGAACCAGTGACCGCGGCGTCTTGTTGATTCATGGTTTTACCTCGAGCCCGTATCACTTTCGTGCCTTTGCGGAATTTTTACATCTTCGCAATTACACGGTTTTTGGAATGCTTCTACCGGGTCATGGCACGCATCCGGATCATCTCAATCGGGTTCAGCGTAAAGATTGGTATGTGGCCGTGCGCGATGCTTTTTTGGCGCTTGCCCGCCGGACAAAAAGAATTTCCGTGGTCGGCGATTCCTATGGCGGCATTTTAGCGTACATTCTTGCGGGTCTTTCGTATGAACGCAACATGATTGATCATGTGGTCTCGATTGGCTCACCCGTGCATATTCGCGGGGAATGGCATAAGCCGCTTTTGCCGATCATTAAAAGAGTGCGCCCATTACACCGTAAACCGTGGGCTCGCGATTTGCCGAAAAGTCAATTTATTACGGATCATGGAACATACACCGATTACCCCACGACAGCTTTGCATGAGATGTATCAATCGATCACGCGCGATTGCCTGCCGAATCTTCCTTCCGTTTCCATGCCATCGCTCATTCTTCACGATCGTTTAGATGAACGCGTCAAAGCCAAGAGCGCAGAAGTGCTTTATAACCAGATTGGCTGTTCCGTGAAAGAGTTACAATGGATCGACGGTTACGGCCACGTGGCATTTGAAAATCCGCATCCGCATCTTTTTGAGATCATCTACAAATTTCTCACTAAAGAATTTTATTAACCTCGGAGGGGGAAAGCAGATTATTTTTCTTCTTCGCTCGTGTTTCGGTATCGTTGATATTCATCGTCTCCTGCCATCATTTCTTGGATCATATTGCGCAAAAAATCCGCTTTGCTCATAGGAAGATTTTGTGTGCGCCATGCTAAATATTGTTCAATGCGCTTGGTAATGCGAAGCGTGAATTTAATGTTGGGAATATCACCGGGCTCGGGGTTGGCTTCCACGCCGGTTAAAAAATGGCCCACATGACGGTCTAAATCGTCGGCCGAATAGCTGGCAATGGTTAATTGGTCGCGCTGGGATTTGTCTAAATTCGTGCGCAAAAATTCCTTGCCCGCGGTTTTGCCTTGATATAAATATAGAACCGGTTTTTTCTGCATCAACCCCATGGCTAAACTGTATAGGGTTTCTTGTTCGGGTTCGGACATTTCGCAGATCACGGCCTTAATGGTGTCGGTCGATTCCTCGTCCGTCGTGCGTGGCGGGTTACTGCGACTATTCAACGCGCGAAAACCCAAGCGTTGGGCAATGCGCTCAATGCGCCGTCCAATGGTTTTGTAGGGTTCTTTGGAAGATGATGCAACGAAAATATCCATAGGATTATACCCAGCCGCCTAATTGCGTTTCGCCCATAACATCGGTGTCTAACAACGCTTGCAATTTTGACAGATTGCGCGTTTGCCCTAACGCCCAAATAAATTTCATGTACGAGACCTCTTGATTCATTCCGTGCACATGCAGAGCCTGCTGAAGATGAACAATCGGCACATGCCCGCGATGCATTAACACATGTTTTTGCTGTTTCCGCCAAATATGCACAAGGTCGGTTAAATGTTTGGGAACCTCGAACAGGGTATTAAGGTAAATGAGCACGCCGTCTGCATCATCTGGCACCGGGAAGGCCTGCAATTCTTGATCCGGGGAAACGTAATGACGCACCACTTTTGCGTCAAAGCCGTAATGAATACGAAAATCATGTTTGGCGCTTGCCGGGTGGTAGGGCGCAACTTTAAGACCAAACTCCATACGCCCCATGAGCGCGTCGTGGCCTGTGGAAAACGGATCTTTGGTCGTGCCGCGGCTAAGCGTGGAAAGCGCCACTCGCGACACTTGGTTGCCCAAAACCATCAGGACTTCCGGAATATCCATGGCGGCAATTTGCACTGCGCTTAATAAATTATTTTTCAACCCAATGTGATGGTAGGGCAACAACGGTTCGCGTTCATGGTTTGGCAGTTGCCAAAAGTTCAACGGCAATGGCGAGCCGGTATACACAATGGGTTTGCGCGTTCCTTGAAACGCCAACGCCGCGCCAATCGGCGCATACGGAAAACTTTGCGGGCTTTGCACCACCACAAAACCATCCATGTGTTCGTAATGGTTGGCAATGGCTTCATAAATCCGATCCCAATCGGCAGGCTTGGAAAACGGATCATCTTGCCCGGCAATAAAAAACGGCGAGACTTTGGCAACGAGGTTTATCTCTTTGACGCGCTCGAGCCATGGCAAAAGATCCTCCCGCGTGCGAATGGCATATGTGCGTTGAGGGAAGTCGGTAAAGACCGTACCTCCTGCAAAAAAGACAGCAATTTTTTTCTGTCGAACAGGGGACATAGGCGTCACTTAAGTTAACGACGGCGCAACAAGAGCTTAACCTAAAATAAAAGATTTGTAAAGATCCCCCAGAAGGGTATACTAAGTCAGATGGAACAAGGTTAAGATAAAAGCAAGAATCCTTAAC
>CAZRYK010000034.1:0-11410 GCA_964604315.1 uncultured Gammaproteobacteria bacterium | reverse complement strand
GCCGGAAAGCCGAGGGCGAAGTGCGCCTCACCGCTGGAGTGAGGCGACACTGTACTCGAGAGTGGCTGGGCGACAAGGCAGATAATTCCGAAAGCTTAGAAATCCTTACTTTTATTTCCAAGTATATGTTTTAACAGATTCGTACACTTTGTTCAAGTGCTCCCAGTTGAGATTGGCAATGAAGTCTGCAATATACGCCGCCCGGTCAGAACCGTAATCCATAAAGTAGGCATGCTCGTACACATCCAAAACCAAAATCGGAATTGCACCCCACACTCCACCTTGATTATGCGCATCGCCGTTAAAGACGCGCAATTTTTCTTCGCGGGTATCCCAGACAAGAACCGTCCATCCGCGCGATGCTAAGCCGCAAGCTTTAAAGTAATCCAAAAACTTTTGCACACTGCCATATTTTTCTTCAAGCGCTTTTGCCAAAGAACCGTTTGCTTCTCCTTTTCCCCCAAGGTTGTCAAAATACGCTTCGTGCAAATACACACCATTAATGGCAAACGTCTCGCCATCTTTTAAGGCGCGCAATTCGCTCATGGTCGGGTTTGTCCCTTCGGCGGATTTTTCGCCGGACACAAATTTCTTCAACTCTTCAGCAATGACATCTTTCTTTGCAACGTACCCTGCATAAAGTTTGTCGTGATGCACGGCTAACGTTTTTTCAGATATCCCTTTTAAGATGCTCGCCTCAAAGGGTAAGGGTTTTATGGGTGTTGGCATAGGTCGTAAAAATAAATAATAAAATCACGAAGCATCATAGCTTTTTGTGATTATTTGTATCAAGTGACTGACCATTCGCTATAGGGGCTTCTTATCCGCGGTTCGTGTATTGAGAGAAACATCTTTTTTATACACGTCCGGATTAAAATAAAAAGGGTCGCTAATCACCTTCTCCAACAAGCGTTCGCGTTCCGAATCTTTGTTTCGGGCATTGGCAATCGCAGTTTTTGGGTCAGAAACCAGACGATCAATATTCGTCTCATTCAGCTCCCGAATCATGGTGCCATTATACGAAATGTTGTTGGCTTGATCGCATGCGCCTAAACAATCACACTTCGACACATTCGCGCTTGCCTTAAAAGCTTGCGAAAGCTTGCGAAAAATCGTGGAGGACGCCTTGCCCTGACAACTTGGCCCAAAACAGACTTTAATATCATCCATAAGTGTTTCTTTTAGTCCTCTACTATAACCCGCGCGAAAAATTATGACAAGTCTTGACAAATGTGCTATAAACTATTACTATTTTGATGATATATAACTTAATCGAGCAGATATGATGCGTATTTCCACAAAATCCGACTATGGACTGCAGGCATTGCTGGCTTTGGCCACAAAGGATCCGGAAGCATTTATTTCGCTGAAAAAACTGTCTGAAGAATACAAACTTCCCTACCGCTTTCTGACACAGATTATGCATGCGTTAAAAAAAGCAAACATTGTCGAAACGCGTGAGGGTATTTCTGGCGGCTTTCGGCTTGCGAGAAAACCCGAAGATATTTCTATGGGCGAAGTTTTAGGTTTGTTTGAGCAGGATTTAGGCATTATGCGTTGTACCACAGCAGATAGTTTTTGCCCGCAGGCCGGGGTTTGCCCTAGCCGTCCGGCGTGGCACCGCATTCAAGACACCATTACGCAATCGCTTCTTAAGATGAATCTTAACGATCTGTTACGATCATGAAACCTTTATTAGAAATTAACAATCTGAATGTCTCGGTGAAAGATGACGACAAGGAACTTCCGCTTCTTTTTGATATTAACCTTTCCATTAACCCGGGAGAAATTCACGCACTCATGGGACCGAACGGTTCGGGTAAAAGCACCTTGGCACGCGCCATTGCCGGCCACCCTTCGACGGTCGTAACCTCCGGAACGATTTTTTTTCGAGGAGTTGATATTACCCACCTCTCTCCGGACGAGCGTGCACGCAAAGGATTATTTTTAGCTTTTCAGCAACCTGTCGAAATTCCCGGGGTCAGCACGGCCGACATTTTAAAAGCGGCCAAACATGCGCGCAAAAAACGGTCTTCCGCAACGCCGCTTACAACGACAAAACTCATCGATCTTTTGCAAGAACCCTTAAAGGAACTGCAGTTAGACAAGACATTCCTTCAACGCTCATTGGATCATGGACTTTCGGGTGGCGAAAAAAAGAAACTCGAAATGATTCAAGCGGCGGTCTTAAAACCGACACTTTGCATTGCCGATGAAATTGACGCGGGACTAGATATTGATGCGCTTAAAAATGCGGCGGCAATTCTTCGCAAACTTGTCACCAAGGATAGCGCGCTGATTCTTATTACGCATCACCAACGGTTATTGCAACACCTTCCGCCTTCGCATGTGAACGTGCTTTCGAAAGGACGGATTGTTAAAAGCGGCGACGCACAGTTAATTACCCACATTTCTCAACACGGTTATGCCGACTAACCTTCGCAAAAAAGCGTACGCGTATGGTTTCTTAGACCCCGAAACATCGGTTGTCAAACTCGACAAAGGGCTAAACGAACACACGGTACAATCTATTTCGGCTGCCAAAAACGAACCTCTTTGGATGCGCAACTTTCGCCTTCGCGCGTTGCAATGGTTTAACAAAAAACCTTTGCCGCCGTGGGGGCCAGATCTTTCGACGATTGATTTTAACGCCATGACGTATTTTTTGCGTTCCACAGAAAAGAAAGCCCGAACGTGGGAAGAAGTGCCGAAAACCATTAAAAACACATTCAACAAATTGGGCATTCCGCAAGCCGAGCAGAAATTTCTTGCTGGCGTGGGAGCGCAATATGAAAGTGAAGTGGTGTACCATAGCTTGCATGAAAACTTAGAAAAACAAGGCGTCATTTTTTTAGACACAGACACGGCTTTACAACGTCACCCTGAACTTTTTCAACAGTACTTTGGAACCGTCATTCCGCCGGGCGACAATAAATTTGCGGCCTTAAACAGCGCAGTCTGGAGCGGCGGAAGTTTTATTTATGTGCCCAAAGGTGTCAAAGTCGAGATGCCTTTGCAAGCATACTTTCGCATTAACGCGCAAAACATGGGGCAGTTTGAACGCACGCTCATTATTGCGGACGAAGGAAGTTTTGTGCATTACATAGAAGGTTGCAGTGCGCCCAATTACACAACGGATTCTTTGCACAGCGCGGTGGTAGAAATTATTGTTAAAAAAGGCGCGCGCGTTCGCTACTCCACGGTGCAAAACTGGTCGAACTCGGTTTATAACTTGGTAACAAAACGCGCATTGTGTGAAGAAGAAGGCGTGATGGAATGGATTGACGGCAATTTTGGATCACAAGTGACGATGAAGTACCCGTCCGTGTATTTGTTAGGCCGAAAATCCCGAGCGCATATTTTGTCGTTGGCGTTTGCGGGTAGCGGTCAACATCAAGATGCGGGCGGCAAAGCTATTCATGTGGCGCCAGAAACACGCTCGACGATTATTTCCAAATCGATTTCGCAAGAAAACGGGCGCAGTAGTTTTCGTGGATTAGTGCAAATGCTTCCGGGGGCTAAAAATGCTCACTCGCGCGTGCAATGCGACGCGTTACTTTTAGATGAAGCTTCCAAAAGCGACACCTTCCCCACCATGGATATTCAAGAACAGCACACGACCATGGAACATGAAGCAACCGTTACCCGCATTGGTCCGGAACAATTGTTCTATCTTGCCAGCCGCGGCATTCCGGAAAAAGAAGCCTCGCAATTGGTCGTAAATGGTTTTATTGAACCCATTGTGAAAGAACTGCCCATGGAGTTTGCCGTAGAAATGAACCGCCTGATTGCTTTTGAAATGGAAGGAAGCGTGGGATAAGGACTTGTCAATAAATAACCTTTCCCATTTCATCTCATCTTTATGCCATCTTTGATCAGAAAAAATCTTCACAATAGCTCGCTATTCTTCAGATTTTGTTCTGACAAATCTGGCACAAATATGAGCGAACTTGAAAACGTTCTTTATTGACAAGCCCTATATGCAAGCACGAACCCTTCATCAACACGCCCGCGAAGTTGCCAACGAACCCACATTCTGGGTATTTGCGCCTAAGGCCAATTCCACAACCACCGCCGAACAGTTTTTGAGCGTTGGCAAAAATATTCACGCATCTGTTCTTCTATTATGCACCGGCACTTTTTCTTGCCAGCAAAAAATAACTATTGAACTGCAAAGTGGCGCCAGCTTCGATTTATTCGGCATTATTGCAGGAAAAAAAGATTTTTCTTACCAATGCGATGTGCGTATTGTGCATGATGGCCCGCGCACCAAAAGTCATGCGTTTATTCGCGGCGTGTTAGACGATAACGCAAAAGCAAAAATCAAAGGAACCATTCACATTGCTGAAAACGCACGATTAAGCCAAGCGCGTTTTGACGGAAAAATCGTCTTGTTTCAGGATCATGCCACGGCTGTTATTCGTCCTGAATTAGAAATTGAAAATCGCGATGTGTCGGCATCGCATGCCACGTCCGTAGGCCATGTTTCTGCTGAAGATCTTTTTTATCTTCAGTCACGCGGATTGTCTATAACTTCGGCACAAAATCTTATTGCCAAAGGACTTTTAAATGATGTCGTGTCTCGCCTGCCGAAAGAAAAACCGCAAGAGTTGGAACAGCTTTTAAAAAAGATATGAAACATTTTCTTTGCACAACAACAGACGTTCCCAAAGGTCGCGGAAAAATGGTGAAAGTGCAGAATACCTGCATTGCGGTTTTTCATACCGACGATGACCGCTTTTTTGCGATTGCTGATACCTGTTCGCATGCGCAGGCGTCGCTTTCTAAAGGATATTTGTCCGGAACCGTTATTGAATGTCCGCGCCACGGAGCCACGTTCGATATTACTACGGGAAAAAATTTAACGCTTCCCGCGGTTTTTCCTGTACAACATTTTGACATCACCATAGAGGATGAAAAAATCTTTGTGCATTTATGATACGCAACATTAAAAAACACTTTCCGTTTTTTCAAAAGCACCCCACGCTTGCGTATTGTGATTCTGCGGCCACCACCCAAACGCCGCAAGTGGTTTTAGACGCCATGAACGAATACTATACCTCTTACCGCGCAAATATTCATCGGGGGATGTATGATGTCGCAGAGCTTGCGACCGAGGCTTTTGAAAATGCGCGGAAAAAAGTTGCCGCTTTTATTCACGCCGAACCTGACGAAATTATTTTTACCCGTAGTGCAACAGAAAGTCTGAATCTTGCATGTTTTTTATTGCAGCAAAAGATGCCACCAGGTTTCCAAACCGCGGCGACGGTCTTAGAGCATCATTCGCTTTATTTACCCCTGACAAGGATTGCACGGAAACGTCAACAAAAACTTCGCCTTCTTCCCTTGAACGCGAATTTTACCGACCTCGATTTTCCTAAACTTTCTACGGTGGTAAAACGCGACCCGACACTTTTAGGTATTACGCAAATGTCGAATGTTTTAGGCATCCGCCCGCATGTGGAAAAAATCGTTCCTCTGGTTCACAAAAATAAAGGTTTAGTTATTGTGGATGCGGCGCAAAGTATTGCGCATCAACCTGTTGATGTGAAAAAAATTGACTGCGATGCAATGGCGTTCTCTGGCCATAAAATGTTTGGGCCCACCAGTATTGGCGTTTTGTATCTTGCACGCAAACATCATGCTCATTTAGAGCCGATGATCTTCGGCGGTGGCATGATAAATGATCTTACTCCGCAGGGGCCGATTTGGGCCGATGTGCCACATCGTTTTGAGTACGGTACTCCCCCGATTGCGGAAAGTATTGGCTTGGCCGCGAGTATCGATTTTATTCAAAAGATCGGCTTTTCAGCGATCCAAAAAAAGGAAAAAGAACTTTCGATCTACGCTCATGCAAAGCTTTCACAAATCTCTGGATTAACTCTGCTTTCACCGGCATCGAGCCCAGTAAAAAGTTTTACTCTTGCCCGCATTCACCCGCATGACGTGGCAAGTATTCTTAATGAGTACAATGTTGCATTACGCGCCGGGCATCATTGCACTAAACCCTTAATGAACGTTTTAGAACTTCCCGCAACCGCGCGCATAAGTTTAAGCATTTACAATACGCGCGATGATGTTGACAAGCTGGCGAAGGCCTTAAAACACGCACAAAAAATCTTTTCCTGACATATGATCTATCGCGACGACATTTTAGAACATTACAAACATCCGGTGAATCGTGGTACGTTGTCACAGCCCGATGCCAGCGGCCGTAAAGCCAATCCTCAATGCGGGGATGTGTTAATGATAACGCTGAAATACGACGCAAAGAAAAAAAATATTCGTGATGCGCGATTCGAAGGGAGCGGCTGCGCTATTTCGATGGCTTCGGCATCGATGCTTATGGAAAAAATCGGCGAACGAAGCGTTAACGAATGGAAAGGTCTTTCCGATGAGGATTATTTAGACACGCTGGACTTTAGTGACATTACGGAAAGTCGTAAAAAATGTGCGCTGTTAAGTTTACACACTCTGCAAGAAGCGCTTAACAAGAATTAAGGTAATCGAACACTGTTTTTTTGAACAACAATCAAACCATCGCGTTCTAGCCCTTGCAAAAGTGCGGAAAGCCATTTGGTGTCATCGGAAACGGAAAAATCTTTTTTAATGCTCGGGCCTAAAACTGCCACGGACGCATGGGAATGCAAACGCAGATATTCTACTATGCGTCCCCGATAAATTCTATTAGGAATGCGTGGTGTAGAAAGGGGTGAAGGTTCGCGTTTTTTTTGTTTATGAGGTTTGGCATGTAAAATTTCCGGAAAAGCTCGGCACTCTTTTTGTACTGGGCAGATTTCGCATAGCGGTCGACGGGCTTTACAGACACTCGACCCAAAATCCATGAGCGCACTGTTCCAATGATACGCGTTATCTTTTGGAACCATCGTAAGCGCCTGGACAACAAGATCGTTGTCATCGGCTGTTGCGCGCGGAATATCTGACCCAAAAAACCAGCGGTGAATAACGCGACGAATATTGACATCGAGTGCGGCGGTGGGCAGATGAAAAGCAAATGCTTTAACCGATTCTGCGGTATATGGCCCTATCCCGGGCAAGGTTAAAAGTTGCTGTGTGGTTTGGGGAAGTTTACCGCCAAAATCTTTTTCCACCTTTTGCGCGGTTTTTTGTAAATTCAACGCCCGCCGATTATACCCCAAACCCTGCCACGCGCGAATGACCTCTTGCACCGGTGCGTTTGCTAACGCTTTAAATGTGGGAAACTTTTGCAAAAACACACGATACTTCTGCTTCACCTTATCCACCTGCGTTTGCTGTAACATGATTTCGGATACCAAAATTTTATAAGGATCGTTGGTTTTTCGGAACGGCAAATCGTGCCGGCCGTTTTTTTTGTACCACGCAAAAATCCGCCTCTGTAAAGAGCGTTCCTTTTTAAGCTCTTTTTCTTTGCCCATGAAACTAAAACTTATTTTGTCGTCTGTTGATTCAAATAATTTTGTGCGTCCAGCAACGCGGTCACCCCTTGGCCTGCGGCAACGGAAATTTGATTAAACGGAATATCGGTCACATCGCCCGCCGCCCAAATGCCTTTTACGGACGTACGGCCCAATTTGTCAGTTTTAATTTGCCCCACCGTGTCTTTTTCAACCATATCAATAAAATCCGCATTTGGAACAATGCCAATGTGCACAAAAATGCCATTGATTCCATCGAGTATCTGTTTTTTGCCATCTTTGTCTTCGTATTCTAGGCCCGTTGCAACGGTATTGCCAAAAATTTTGGTGGTTTTGGCTTCATAGATAATCGTGACGTTCGGCGTGTTGGCAAGTTTTTCCACATAAACTTTTTCCCCGCGGAATTCCGGATTAAGATTAACGACTGTCACTTTCGATGCAATCGCGGACATCATAATTGCGGACTCTAATGCCGAGTTGCCGCCGCCAATGGTGACAACATCTTTATTTTTAAACAATGGCCCATCGCAGGTGGTGCAATAACTCACGCCCTTTTGATAAAATTCTTTTTCCCCGGGAATATTTAAGTGCCGCGGATGCGCGCCCGTTCCAATAATCACGGCTTTAGCGCTATAAGAAATTTGCGCGCCGTCTTTTGTGCCTTGAATCAAAAACCCGTCGCCGTCTTTAGTTACAGAAGTCACGGTCACGCTATTATCAACAGGAACATGATTATATTCTAATTGTTTATTAAAATTTTCGGCTAATGCAATACCCGTGGTATGGTTTAACCCCGGCCAGTTTTCGATTTCACCAGAATTGGCTACCTCGCCGCCTAAATCCTTGGTCACGATTTTTAAATCGATTTGCGCGCGGACGCCGTAAACCGCCGCCGCGGTGCCTACCGCCGCTCCCCCTAAAATAATCAGATCATGCTTTTCCATAGTACACAAAATTCATGATAAACGCCAAAGGGCATTATACCATAAGTCTTTTTAGTTACGAAACCTTGCGACGACTTTTTTGTACTTTTTCGGGCAAATAGATCTGTTGTGGAAAATTTTTATCGTTCGGCATTTTATATCCGCCATACCCTACCTCTTTCATAAGTTTTGTCACGGGATTGCGTAAATGCATGGGCACTTGTTGATCACGGGTCGCGGAAACCGATTGACGTGCGGCTTCTAAACTCTCGGTTGCCTCCCGCGATTTGCGCGCATTCGCCAAATACATCGTGACTTGCGATAAATTGAGCGCACATTCGGGCAAACCAATTTTTTCAACGGCCTGAAAACACGACGTCGCCAAAATCAACGCTTGCGGATCTTTATTGCCAACGTCTTCAGATGCGAAAATCACCATACGACGGGCAATAAACTTGGGGTCTTCGCCCGCATCTAACATACGTATCATCCAATATAACGCGGCCTTCGCGTCTGACCCGCGCAGTGATTTAATAAACGCCGAAATCGTGTTGTAATGATCCTCGCCTTTTTTATCGTAGCGCACAAAATCTCGGTCTTGCGCACTCACCACATGCTGTTGCATAATGCACGACGCTTTTTCATACACAGCCATTTGCGCTGCAAGTTCTAACGTATTCAACACGGTCCGCGCATCGCCGCCAGAACCGGCAATAATCATGTCGCGCGCATCTTCGGCTAAAGAAAAGTGTTTATCTAAACCCTCTTGCGACGCTAATGCTCTATCGATTAACCGCGACAAATGCACATACGATAATTCTTTAAAAACAAAAACGCGCGATCGTGACAAAAGCGGCGCAATCACTTCAAAGCTCGGGTTTTCGGTTGTTGCGCCAATTAAAATAATCGTGCCTTTTTCTACATGCGGTAAAAATCTGTCTTGCTGGGATTTGCTGAACCGATGAATCTCATCTAAAAAAAGAATGGTTCGCACACCCAAGCGTTGCGCAGCCGCCGCTTCTACAATAATTTTATGCACGTCCGCAACTCCGGCATCTACCGCCGATAACATTTTAAACTCGGCTTGCGTCTTTTGGGCAATGATCCGCGCTAACGTGGTTTTGCCCACGCCTGGCGGCCCCCAAAAAAGCATGGATGGGATGCGATCCTGGCGAATCACCACCTCTAACACTTGACCCTTGCCAACCAACAACTCTTGCCCAATAAAATCTTTCAATTCTTTGGGGCGTAGCCGATCAGCTAAGGGTTGGGTCTGGGATGGTGTATTAAATAAGGTTGTTTCCATGTTCGTAATATGTTCGGTATTAAAAATACACCTCTTAAAAAGAGATGTCAATGTTTTATCCACAGCTACTATGGGTTCTTAATTCTAATCTTTCCTAATGCTTCTAACCTCTGTGAGAATTTCAGTCGACTAAATTGAATCAATTGAAAGTGCTCCAACGCCCCTGATTCCTTTTCAATAGAAAAAACATTTAAACGATCAAAGAGAAAAGTGGGGAAATCACCGATGTCTTTAGTAATAATATAAGCATTTTTAAAATTCATTACTCGCCCAATAAGGAAAAGATCAATAGGCGGCGGGGAAAGTCTTTCTGTGTGTCGATAAATTTTCGATAACAAAATAGCGTTATTTATAATGGTCTTATAAATATCAGGATGATCAAGCGCAGGAAAAAAGGGTCCATTTTCAAGAAAAAACATTTTATTATCATTTTTTTCACTAATAAACTCATTGCGCAGAAACTCAAAACGAATATAAGGATCAATAATAAAAAAATGACCCTCAAACAGTGAATAAAAATCATCCAAAGATTTAGAGGTGTAGTAAAGGGTCGTTAAAATATTGTTATCGAGAAAAATGTAACAACCCCTCGGAAGATTAAAGTTCTCGCATTGAGCGAAAATCCTCATACTGATATTTCTCTTCAAGTTCCCGCGCCCTTTTCGAGATCCTCTTTAATTTTAATAGATCGATTTTTTTTCGTTTTTTTAAAATATATTTTCCAGCGTCTTCTGTGCCAATATGTGGCTCAACTCCTTTAAATATTTGATTTTTCATAAGTTTCTTATTCGTATTGTGTTCGGTATTTTTATTATACACTTTGGCTCTATACTGGTCAATAAATCTTATCCACATTAAGAAACAGAAATTTTTTCATGGTATAATGACCGATTATTATTAAATAAACTTATGAAAACATGCGATTGCGAACCCGGTACAGATTTTATTGGCATTGGCGCGGGTGTGTTATTACTTAATGAGGATGGATCCAAAGTCCTTCTTCTTTTGCGAAGTAAAAATAGCAAAAATGAACCCGGCACATGGTCACGGCCTGGCGGCACCATTGAATACGGCGAAACCATTGAACAATGTTTACGCCGGGAAACGCGTGAAGAGATTGGCGTGGAAATTGCGGACATTGAATTTATGCATGTCATGGATCATTTTGTGCCAGAAAAAAACCAGCATTGGATTGCCATTGGGTACAAAAGCAAAATTGCGCATGGCCAAACGCCGCATATTGTTGAACCACATAAATGCGATGATCTTCGCTGGTTTACCAAAGAGGAATTGCCCAAAAATATTTACGGTCCCACACGTCCGGCAATCGAGGCGTGGCTTGCGGAATAATTTTTTATAAACGAACCAACGGATGTCTGTATATACCTCCTTTCATGCACAGACATCCGGTTTTTGTGAGGCGCTTTGCCTCACTTCTCGCCCTTCAGGTGACGGACAAATGCCGCCAGAGAAGAAGGCGAGGTGAACTCGAACGTATCGATCATCGTGGTCGCGTGGTCGCGCGACCAACAGCGGCTGATCGCGAGCATGTGATGCTCGCACATCAGCCTCGACTCCTCCTCCGGGGAGAGACCTCCCAGCCACGGCGGGACCTGTGCCCGCCAACGATTCGACTGGCGACTGAAGATCCAGTCGCCCATCACGCCGAACACGTCGGGGACGACCGGCGCGGCGAGCAAGTCGCGCACGATACCGTTAAATTTCTGGCGCCTGAAAAGGCGTTTTTTTGTGTTAGGTGTGCT